>NZ_JAKRFX010000020.1:0-107207 GCF_022347825.1 Pseudoalteromonas sp. OF7H-1
ATTGAGCGGACATTAAATGCCAGACCGAGAAAGTGTTTAGGATATAAACAGCCTGCTGTAGTATTCAATGAATTACGTAAAGCAGCTTAATTTAGCGAGTGGTGCACTTCGGAGTTGAATTCGCGTACTTTTTAACTTAAAAAGTTAAAGAATAAATAAAGGCCGGAAAAATTCGGCCTTTATTTATTCCATCTAAAATATATTAGGCTGAATTATTCGCATTAATATTACCCCAAATGCCAGACTCAGTAACTCCTTGCACTTTGACCTTATCGACTTCGAATACAGGTTCTTTCCCTTTTGCTCTTTGCAGATGATAATCAGTCGTAACCGCCAAGACCGTGGGTGTAAGACGCACGATGGCAATAACATTTACCACCGTCATTAAACCCAATGCGATGTCGGCAAGATCCCATACCTGTTTTAGCGTTGCCGAAGCGCCCCACAACATCATAGATAAGTAGCATGCGGTGTAAATTGAACGGCCAACTTTATTATCCAGGTGGAATAAGTGTAAGTTGCTTTCAGCATAGGCGTAATTAGCCACTACAGAGGTGAAAGCAAATAAAGTAATCGCCGCCGCGACAAAGTACACGCCCCCAGTTGCTAAATGCGCGGTCATCGCAGATTGCGTTAGCCGTATGCCTTCCATCTCTCTGCCAATATCTATATCTGCCAATAAAATGATCACGGCCGTACAACTACACAACACTATGGTATCAAAGAATACGCCTAGCATTTGGATATAACCTTGGGTCACGGGGTGATTAGGAATTGGCGACGCACTGGCCGATGCGTGCGGCACACTACCCGCTCCGGCCTCGTTAGAATAGAGCCCGCGCTGAATACCATTTTTGATAGCTGCGCCAAGTGCGCCAGCGCCCGCTTCTTGCAAGCCAAAAGCTGAAAGCAAAATATCTTTGATCATGGCAGGGACTTGCGAGTAATTCATCACGGTAATAGTAATGGCCGCAAGGACAAAGACTAATCCCATTACTGGCACTACCTTTTCAGCAAATCGTGCAATCGCTTTGAAGCCACCAAGAATAATAGAGCCTGCAAGGATTGTGATCACAATACCTGAATATAAGGTTGGAACATCAAACGCATTATTGAGCGCATCGGTGATGGTATTAGTTTGCATCGCGCTAAAGGTAAATCCATATCCCAAAAACAAGCAAAAGGCGAAACATACTGCAAACGCCCGACTTCCCAATCCCATGTGAATATAATAAGCAGGGCCACCTCTAAATTCACCTTGGCTATCTCGCACTTTATAGACCTGCCCAAGCACACTTTCGGCAAAGCCTGTTGCCATCCCCAAAATGGCTATCATCCACATCCAAAATATCGCACCACTGCCACCAAGAGAAATTGCAACCGCAACACCTGCTAGGTTACCGGTTCCAACTCGAGCTGATAACCCCGTGCATAACGCTTGAAATGAACTGATTGTATTGTCATCACCCTGACTGCTACCTCGTAACAGACTAAACATGTGGCGAAACTTTACAACTTGTATCCCTCGCAAAAGAATAGTGAACCAAAACCCTGCAAATAGCAGGATATAAATAAGTATCTGACCTTCTCCCCATAAGAGCCCATTGATACTCTTAACTGCACTTTCAAACATAGGCGGTTCCTGTTTTATTATTATTTGCCGTTTATCTAGGGCCTGTTGACCTTCTTGAAGGATAAACAGGCCCTAGTATTATTTAACGGTTATTTAAATGGACTCCAGCAATCATACAACGCACCGAGCCACCTGCGGCTTCAATTGTCGGTATATCGATAGCAACTAGCTTAGCTGACTTTTCAATGACAGCAATTTGCTCAGGCAACAACGCCTGATAAGCCGTTGTGGAAAGCGCGAGTATGCGTCCCATACTGCCTTGTAGCTCAATCGCATTGCCGCAAAAATGTTGGATCTGCAGATAAGATAGCGCAATCAGGGTGTGGCCGCTTTGCGTAAAACGATTAATAAGCTGTGCCCGCTGATATTCTGGCACCATATCTAGGCATATCATGGCGAAATCGGTGGCGACACACATTAAGACATTGGTGTGATAAACAGGCACTTCATTCTTATCATAGGCATTAAATATCTCTGCCTGTAGTCCCAACTGCTCGCAAACTTGATTAACTAACACGGCGTTAGTGCGCTTGGATTCTACTGCATAGGCCACTTTTGCTTTATGATCGATAACCATAGAGCCGGTGCCTTCAAGGAATATTTCTTCAGCAGTTAGGTGACTATAATCATTGATGTTTGTCACCTGATAGTGAGCACTCAGAAAATCGATAATATCGCGACGGATCTCCAATCGTCGATTCAAGGCGTACATAGGATAAATCGTTAACTGACCATCGCTATGCGTCGAAAACCAGTTATTTGGAAAGACCGAGTCTGGCGTGTCTGTGGAGGTATCTTCAAATAAGTGCACTTTCACGCCAGCCAACTCTAATGCTTGCACGGCGTTACTGACCTCAACATAGGCTCTGTTGTTAGGATTGTTTTCACTGCAAGCTTGCTGAAACGCGTTATCTTGCATGGTTTGCGGATTCGAAGTGAAATGGTGTGGGCGGATCATCACCACAGCTCTTGGTGCTTGGAATATCGTTGTCATACTGCACTCATCATTTGGGCGTTGTCATACTCAATATCAGTGTAACCACACCACAAGACAATTTAAATGCCAAAATCTTATACAATTCGTGCAATTTTCTATCACTTTGCTAAGTTGAATTATACAAATAGACTAATACAACAAAAAACCACAAAGCCGTACTATGACTCCTTATCTATATGATGCGCTTGATAAAGCCTTGATTGCTGAATTGCGCAAAGATGGCCGAGCAGCCATTTCAACCTTAGCCACGACGCTCGATGTGTCTCGTGGCACCGTACAAAACCGTTTAGATAGACTCATTTCCAGTGGTGCAATTCAAGGCTTTACTGTACGGGTTCATGAACATATCGAGTCCGAGCTTGTGCGCGCTATTATGATGATAGAAGTGAGTGGTAAATCCACCACGCAAGTGATTAATGCACTGCGAGGGATCCCCGAACTCAGTAAAATTCATACCACGAACGGGGCATGGGATTTAATCGCTGAAGTGCAAGCCGCTAACCTCAGTGAATTCGATGGTGTACTGAGGCAAGTTCGAGAGATTGATGGCATTTTAAATAGTGAAACTAGTATTTTGCTATCGAGTACGTAAAGCTCGATGGCGTTTAGATTAGGGTAAGTGAATCAATTGTCCTAAATAAACTAAAGCTCAACAGGCCCTAATTTACCGCTAAATAATATTGTCCCCTTCTTCTGGGCTTCGAGCACGTTCGGCTTGTTCTCTGATCTCATCTACATCGCTACTCACATCGTCAATATCCGCATCTACCGCACTTATTATGGCTTTACTCTTTTGTTTCACGGAGACTCCATTGCTACTACTCAAATTATTAGTCGCTTCTTTGGTTGCTCCTTGCGTTTCATTATTTGCAGCTATGATTATCCGCTCTCTGGCATCGTCAGGCATGCTAATTCCGTGTGCAGTAAAGCAATTAACGGTTTCTCGCATGAGCTGAGACGCCACTTTGATCGGGCTATGTTGTTCGCTATTGACCCAAAAATAAATGGTAAGATTGATAGTCGCAGAGCCTAAGGCTTCAAGTAGAACCTGAGGTGGCGGGTCGTTTAAAACCGCGCTTTGTTCTTTAAGTAAGTCAATTGCAATTTGCTGCGTCAGGCGAATATCGTTGTCATAACCAATACCAATCTTAAAGTGTCCACGCGTTTTGGGATTGGCAGTAAAGTTTTTAATTACATTCTTGTAGACGGTAGCATTGGGTATTTGAATGTGATTGCCATCATAATCAACTAAGGTCGTTGCGCGGGCGGTGACCTTTTTAACGATCCCCAAACGGTTATCCACTTCAATAACGTCATCAATTCTAAACGGGCGTTGGACACTAAGTAACATACTCGAAATAAAGTTCTCGGCGATATCACGAAACGCAAACCCAAGAATAAGACCGACAAGCCCAGTGCCACTCATTACTGCGACGGCAAACTCACTCAATCCGGCCAAGCGCAAAAAGATATAAATACCAAAAAATATGACTAACACACTGATAAAACGGCGAGTGACGAGATGCAATAATCGACTTTTACTGACATAACCTATGGGTTTAATCAAAAGATAAGAGATTGGCCGCGCTAAATAATAACAAAGCACAATAACCATAATCCCCAACGCCAGAGCAGGTAATAATTGCCATGCGGTTTGTAAAAAGTGCACAACCTGTGCGCTTAAACTTAGCGTATCTGATGTGCTCACGGCTTCAGTCGCTTCGCGAGAAGCTGCCGTCTGAATCATATTAGTCATTTGATTTTTAATAATATTATTGATTTCCATATTGCACTCTTTGGGTTTTTATTGACAAGGTCACGAGTTGACTAGTAGCAAATATAACGCCAAACGAGATTGGCAAACCTTTTGCTGTATATCACTTTAGAACAACAGGCCCAGAATTGATTTAGGAAAGACCAATGGCAGCTCATAAACATGGCTTTAATGCAGACAGGCCAAGTGATATTCCAGCACTCGGTTGGTGGGATGTCAGTAAACGGCTATATCACAGCTTATCCCAAGATAATTTATCCCTGGTTGCCGCTGGAGTGGCATTTTATGCTCTGCTGGCAATATTTCCCGCATTAGCAGCCGTCGTTTCTATCTATGCCTATTTTTCTTCTCCTGCAGAAATGGTTGATCAGCTACTGCCGCTAATTGAGCTCTTACCACCATCCAGCCAAGAAATTATGTTGCAACAACTCAAGGCGCTCACTCAAAAATCGCAGGCAAGCCTAAGTCTAGGTGCTATTTTTACCCTCTTTTTAACAATCTGGAGTAGCAGTAAAGGCTGCCAAGCATTGATTACAGCCTGCAACATTACGTATCATGAGCACAATAAAAGGCAGTTTTTGCAAGCGCTAGTGGTGCGCTTTTTGTTTTCTGTGGGGGCGATTTTCGTCGCGATTGTGGCGTTGTCTATTATCGGGATTTTACCGATTGTGCTTAACCTCGTAGGATTTACCACAGCACTCGATTCGATTATCCAGATAATCACTTGGTCTATTTTAGCAGCGCTATTTCACTTTTCTTTGGCGTTTGTTTATCGTTATGCACCACATCGCAGAGCCGCAAAATGGCGTTGGATAACACTCGGCTCGTTTACCGCAACCGGTTTATGGATCTTAGCGTCATTGGGATTTTCATATTACGTCGCGCAGTTCGCTTCTTACAATGAAACTTATGGCTCATTAGGTGGCGTTGTCATTATGATGATGTGGTTATACTTAAGCGCATACATCATTATTTTTGGTGCCGCACTAAATGCCAGTACTGAACTACAAACTTTAAAAGATAGTACCGTAGGTCCTGAGAAAGTGAGAGGACAACGAGGCGCATTTGTGGCTGATAATTTAACGACAAGACAGCGTCAAGAAAAGCAATAACGATACGTGGAATGGATTATAGGCATAAAAAAGGAAGCAAATTCGCTCCCTTTTAAACGATTATCTGTTAGATGCAGTACCTAGCAAACAAGCTTGCAACGGTTGCAGCGGTTGGTTTGCCATGCTGCCAGTCGCCACCTTCAACGCCGCTACCTGCAATATCCATGTGTACATACGGAATTGGCAATTCTGCATTACAACCATGCTTGTCTAGGCCACCAACGATTGCCAAAAATGCCATTGGGAATTGGTGACCACGAGCGGTAACCGCCGATGGTGCGTTGTTGCTCGATAGCACATCATCCGCAAGGGTGCGTGGTTTTACAAAGTCATAGTCTTCGCGTCGGCTACGCGATACTTCCGCGCAGTCAGCCCATAAGTCGCCCATATCTGCAATCTTGCGAGATACTTGTGCTGCTCGTGCAGGACCATTCTCAACATAGGCACTGTAAGGGCCCATGGCGCGCGCTGCATGACCTGTCAGTGTTGCAACCGTAAAGATTTCAGGGTTTTTCTCACCCAGTGCTAAGTCTTTCGCTTCACTGAGTAAATCCCCCATCGCCAAGCGACCTTCCGCATCGGTGTTACCAATACGAACGCGAACGCCTTCTCTGCTCTCAATGATTTCATCCGGCACGAAACAGTCAGAACCAATCGAGTTACGAACCACAGCAAGATATGCAATAACCTTAATACCTTTTGGCTGGTACTTAGCAACCGCTTCCATAAAACCAACCACTGACGCCGCACCGCCTTTATCACGGCTCATGCCCGCCATAAAACCGCCCACTTTCAAGTCTGCACCGCCAGTATCGTACACAAGACCTTTGCCAACAAAGATAAGAGTACGTTCGACGTCACCTTCAGTCTCGTATGCCATTTTTACAACACGAGGATGGTGGCGCTCAACGGCATAAGAGGCACGCGCTACCGTGCTTAGGAGTGGATATTGATCATCCATAACCTTGCGATCAGCGATAACCTCAACGTTTACTGCTGAACCTTGGAATAGCTCAACACAGTAGTCAGCAAAACGAGGTGGTGCCATGCGCTCAGGTTCTGTACCACACAGATCGCGCGCAGCATATTGGCCTGCAGCGATTGCGCTCAGTTGATCGCAGCATTGTGCTGACTCGTCAAAAACATAAATCGCTTCGATTGGTTCAATCACTTCGCCACGGTACTCACGCGCTTCTAATGGCTGCCATAAGCCTTGGCAAGCACCTAAAAAGCTGACTGCACGCGCATTTTCGTAACGAGCATCGGCAGGCACATTTACAACAGCAAGCACAGGTTTTACCGCACCAGCCGCTTTCGCTTCTAAAATACCAGCTTTTGCCGCTTCAAAGTAACGGCGAACGTCATCGTAATCTCTATCGAGTGGTCCGGTTGGCGCAATCACCAAACGCTTGCCAGGTACTTTGTCTGAAACAAGCAGACTTGCCTTTTGCGCAATGCGCGCATCCACAGCTATAAATGGTGCAGCAACCTCGTCAAGCTCTGCACTGCCAAGGTTTTGAATATCATGAGTAACAACAACGATTGCATCTGCATCGCTTTCAAATAGGGTGTTACAAGGTAATGCGATTGGAAAAGACATAAAAACGGCCCTTTTCTATATTAGAATTAGGGCCGACTATAGGTGATTTGTGGTCAAGTTCCAAGGGAACTACGACATATCACGGGCTTCATCTGGTTTCGCTTTGGTTTTGCTGATCACAGACCAAGCTTCTAACATCACCAAAATACTGACCACCAGCACGATAACGTCAAGCACAACCAACAGCCAATTGCCTTTTTGATAGTATTCACCTAGCTTGATCACTCCGGCAAAAAACGCCATCACCAGCACAAATACCATAGGGATCAAGGTGTACTTTGCAGGACGCCCGAGTTTGATAAGATACACTGAGATAACTAACAAGGTTAAGCTTGCCAAGATTTGGTTGGTTGAACCAAACAGCGGCCAAATCACCATACCACCACTACCCGATGCGCCACCAGCGCCAAAGGCGAGTAGCAAGCAACATGCAACGGCCAATAAAGTCGCGATGATACCGTTGTTCAGGAACTTGATGGTATAGATCTCGCCCCACTCTTGAATAATATAACGCTGAAGTCTAACGCCAGAATCCATGGTAGTGCCTGCAAAAAGTACAACCATAACGGCAAGTAGGGTTGATGCGATCTCGACTGGTAGTCCCCAACCTGTACTGATAAGATTTGAACCACCGTTAATAAAGGCTGATACACTGCCTGCACCAAGATGACTATAAATTTCGTGCCACTCTTCAGGTGATACAGCAAGCATCACGCCACTCACGGCGACCAAAGTGATAAGTGCAAGTGAACCTTCACCAACTGCACCTAAGTAGCCGACAAAACGGCCGTCTTTTTCTTTGTCTAGTTGTTTTGAACTCGTTCCCGACGAAACAATACCGTGGAAACCAGATACCGCACCACAAGCGATAGTCACGAATAGCAGGGGTATGATACTTGGGGTATTTTCTACCGTTTGGGTGTTAAACGCAGGCGCGGTGATATCTGGCATCACCACAAATACTGCACCATAAAGCAGGATCAATCCCACTAACAGCTGCATGCCATTAATAAAGTCACGAGGTTGTAATAGCATCCAAACCGGTAACAATGACGCCACGGCGGCATAGATAAACAAAATAATGATCCAATTGGCTTTGTCGCTTAGACCAAACATTTCGGTTGGTAAGGTAATCGGCATACTACTGCCCATATAA
The DNA here is from genome assembly GCF_022347825.1 of Pseudoalteromonas sp. OF7H-1. NCBI lineage: Bacteria > Pseudomonadati > Pseudomonadota > Gammaproteobacteria > Alteromonadales > Pseudoalteromonadaceae > Pseudoalteromonas > Pseudoalteromonas sp. OF7H-1. Next base: position 8,273 of record NZ_JAKRFX010000020.1, read on the forward strand.
ATGGTCGCGTAGAGCACAATAACCCCGATAATACAGAGCGGTACTAGCGGCACTTTTCGTTTCAGCAATTGGCCGATGATAAGCGCCACGACGATAGCAGACCAAGCGGGGAATACCGCATTTGGGTTACCCACGAAGGAGTTTGCGATTACCACACCGAACACGGCATTTACCATGAGCAGTACAAGGAAGACCACTATCATAAACAATGAACGCGTGCGCTTGCCAATCACGCTTTCAGACAACGCGCCCATCGACTTGCCTTTATGGCGAGCACTTGCCCACAGCGCGCCCATATCGTGGACACCCGCAAAGAATATGGTACCGAATACAACCCAAAGCACAGCTGGCACCCAACCCCAATAAACAGCGATAGCTGGACCTACAATTGGTGCTGCGCCTGCGACTGAAGTAAAGTGATGTCCCCACAATACCACTTTGTTAGTGGGAACATAGTCCACGCCGTCCTCAAGCTCATGAGCCGGCGTGACAAAGTTGTCATCCATTTTAAATATTTTTTCAGCAATAAATTTGGAATAGACAAACCATCCAAATAACATCCCTATGATGCCGAAGAGTACGATCATTATGGATTGCATAATGCTTACCTCTTGTTGTTGTTTTAATTACACGCAGTTGGCGTGATTAGTTTGTTGCACGACAACTTCGAAGCTAGCACAAATTAAACTAATTGCAGTTATCTTTTAGTCTAGGTAGGTCAGAATTAGCCATCAAAAAGTCCCAATTGAGCTTGCGTGTTAGACTTTTCATTTAGTCCTAAGTGCAAGCCCACGAGGCGCACAGGTTTAAACTTTTGCCGTGACATCGCCTCAATCAATAATTCCTCGAAAACGGGCAAATCAATATGCTGGTATTGGCATTCTTTGGTGGTTTGGGTGAAATCGTAAAACTTCACTTTAACGCCAAGCTTATTAAAGCCGCGCTGTAAATAAGGCTGTGCTCGGCGAGTCAGTTCAGGTAACAACTTTTCTTTTATGACTTGTTTTAAAGTATCAAGGTCAAGCGTGTCTTCTGCAAATGTGGTTTCAACGCCTATCGATTTGCGCACTCTATCGGTCTCAACTCGGCGCTCATCAATACCTTGACAACGCCGCCATAATACAGCGCCAAACTTGCCAAATGACTGGCGTAACTGAGTTTCAGACAGTGCCTTAATGTCTCGGCCATACTCAAGTCCCATGGCTAGCAAACGTTGTTGAGTCACTTTACCTACACCTGGAATTTTTTTAAGGGGTAACGCATCAATAAAAGCGCTCACTTGGTGAGGCGGGATAACACACTGACCATTGGGCTTGTTTTCATCGCTAGCAATTTTGGCTAAAAACTTGATTGGCGCAATTCCTGCCGAAGCCGTAAGGCCCGTTTCTGCAAATATATCCGCTCGGATCTGCTCGGCGATAAGCGTTGCACTGCCATTACATTGCTGACACTCAGTGACATCTAGATAGGCTTCATCCAAAGACAGTGGCTCAATTAGCTCAGTATAGCGGGCAAAAATAGTTCTAATTTGTTGCGATATTGCCTTATATACCTCCATTCTCCCCGGTACAATCACCAGCTGAGGGCAAAGTTTTTTCGCTTGATAATTCGACATAGCCGAGCGCACCCCATATTGCCGAGCAATATAGTTAGCCGTGGATAGCACCCCGCGATGGCTACGACCACCAATCGCCATCGGCACCTTTGCAAGCTCGGGGTTATCGCGCATTTCTACTGATGCATAGAACGCGTCCATATCAATATGAATAAATTTACGCACGTTAAAACACTGTCTAAATAAACAGTGTTTATTATGTGCTAATTTTCCAACTGTTGCAATCTTGAACATAGGCCTTAGTGTTCTGGGCTATACTTGTGTGGATGTCTGTTGCAAGTTGCACTGCAAAACAGAGATAATGCTAACAATATCAATACAGTTCAAAGTACTAAATCCGTCACTTTGGCTATATTTAATCATTCAGCAATCAATCAATCAGGAGCCTGCATGAAGTACTCACGACTTGGTAGTAGCCCATTAGAAGTTTCGCGCATTTGTTTAGGAAGCATGACTTGGGGCGTACAAAACAACCAGCATGATGCCGACGAGCAAATCAATTATGCACTAAGCCGTGGTATTAACTTCATTGATACCGCTGAAATGTACGCGGTCCCTCCCTCACCTGAAACCTATGGTAAAACCGAAGCCATCATTGGCAATTGGCTAAAGCGCCACCAAGAAAAGCGCGAAAAGCTCGTGCTTGCAACCAAGATTGCGGGAAGCGGTTTGCCTTGGATCCGTGAAGGCGGCTCTATTACGGGACAATCAGTGATCCAAGCAGTGGATGATTCTTTAGCGCGCCTGAATACCGACTATATCGACCTCTACCAACTACATTGGCCAAACCGTACTTCACCGCACTTTGGTAAACAATGGCCAGGCATGGTGCCTTTGAGCGCGCTTGACCGCGACGAAGAACGCGCTGGCATGCTAGATATTTTAGAAGGCTTAGCGAGCTGTATTAAAGCAGGTAAAATTCGCCATTGGGGTCTTTCTGATGATACGCCTTGGGGCATTCACACTTACCTTAATTTGGCGATGCAGCACGACCTACCTAAGCCGGTTTCGATTCAAAATGAGTTTAGCTTGCTACATGCCAAAGATTGGCCTTACTTGATTGAGAGTTGCGTAAACGAAGATATTGCCTATTTACCTTGGTCGCCATTGGCTGGTGGGATGCTGAGCGGTAAGTATTTAGGGGGCGCAAGACCTGAAGGCAGCCGCTTTACCTTAGTGCAAAGACAAGGCCTATTTAGGGACACACAACTAGCACAAGAAGCCGTTGCAAAATATTTAGAGATCGCCAAAGAATTTAATATGACAGCAGCGCAACTGGCGCTAGCTTGGTGCAATCAAGTCGATGGCGTGACTTCAACTATTATCGGCGCGACAACCATGGCACAGCTTAAAGAAAATATTCAAGCGTTTGAACAACCGCTATGTGCAGAATCTTTAGCCGAGATTGATACGGTATTTAAAGCGTACCCTGCTCCGTTTTAATATCTTCATTCGCGATACGCCGCTTTTACGCGGGCGTATCGCCCCATAAATCCACCTTTGTTACCTAGATCGAAGTTAAAACCCCATGCAAAGCTTAAATAACACCCCTGTCATTCCGCTTCAAGGCAGCTGCTTTACCAGAAAAACCACTCGCGCCATTGTCCTTAGAGGCAACGACATCCTTATGCTTTACACCAAACGTTATGACGATTACACCTTGCCAGGTGGCGGCGTCGACGAGGGTGAAAGCTTAGAAGCAGCATTGGAACGCGAGCTAAAAGAAGAAACGGGTGCAGTATCCATCACAGAGTTGACGCCGTTTGGCCGCTATGAAGAGTACCGCCCTTGGTATAAACCCGGTCATGACAATGTACATATTATTTCTTATTGCTACGTTTGTGAGATTTGTGGCGAATTTGATGCGCCAGCTATGGAGGATTATGAACGCGCCAATGGTATGAAGCCGGTGTGGATCAATATAAACCAAGCCATCGCGCATAACGAAGCAAAACTCAATGATGCGAATAACAAAGGGATGTCCGTTTTACGTGAACTCACTTTGCTAAAACACATTTCCGCGCAATTAGTCACAGATTAATTTGCCTATTGAGGGAACAATTAAGTCTTTATTAAGCTCTAACTCCGCATGACTCAAGGATTTAATAAGAATAATGCGGCTGCTCCAACACAACCTGATTAGTTTCACCATTATCGCCTCTATTGTGCTGCATCTACTGCTCGGCTGGTATCTGCAACAAAGTATTTATATCCCCTCAAAGCCTGAAGAAATTAAGGCAATGAAAACCTATTTGGTTATTGAGCCTGACAAGCCCAAGATGGAGCGTATTGCGACACCGAAGATAACTGAAGATAAGCCAGTAGAGGAGTTAAAACCGACGCTGCCGGACGATACGGTTGAAGTACCAAAAACTGCACAAGCAGAACCAAAAAAGCCTACGGTTGAAAGTACAACTAAGCACATAACCAAAGCAGCGGTCGTCACGCAACCTAAAAAATTAGACCATCGCAAAGCAATCTCTCAATTTCGTCAGCAACTTTTAGAGCGCGCTCCGAGTGACGCTGTACTCAGCCAAAGCCAAGAAAAGCCACAGCGGCTCACCGTCCCTAAAACGCATCAAACCACTGCTGCGAGCATACAAAGAGAGCAACTCGAGTCTACGCCCCAATACACAGTCTACCGTGAAAATGGCCTGTGTTACGCTGAAGTTAGGCCCGATCCGAGTATCCCTACACCGGAAGGATTAAATAAGAATTGGCGTACTGCGCCTCGCCCTTGCGATGGCGGTGCCATCAAAAAAGCCTATGATGCCGCAATGAGTAAATGGCTAAACAAACGCTAATCTTGCTATCATAAAGCAAATCTATTGCGAAGAATCCATTATGGAAAAAGTCACCATTTTAGTTGACGCCCAAAATGTTTATTACACCACCAAGCAAGCCTACCAAACAGGCTTTGACTATAATGCGTTTTGGCGCAAAGCAACGGCTAATCGCGAGGTATATCAAGCTATTGCCTATTCCAGCGAACGGGGTGACGACAAACAAAGACAGTTCCAAAATATCTTGCGAGCGATTGGCTTTGAAGTGAAGTTAAAGCCTTATATTCAACGTGCCGATGGCTCCGCGAAATGTGATTGGGATGTTGGCATTACCATTGATGCCATGGAATGCGCGTCAGGATCCGATGTGATAATTCTAGTTACTGGCGATGGTGATTTTGATTTACTCGCGAATAAGCTCAGAGATAAATACCATACCCGAGTCGAAGTTTACGGCGTGCCGCAGCTTACCGCCGCTTCACTGATCCGTGCAGCCAGTGAGTTTATACCAATTGAAAACGAATTGTTGATTGGCAAGAAATAAACAAGCAAAGCACCTTGATAAAAACGGCTTTGCTTGTTGACGAATTCGTCACTTTCGATTGCTTGGTCGCGCAATACACGCGTTTTAATCCGATAAGTAATATTCCACGCTCGTCACGACACGCACGATTTTTATCTGCGGCGTATTACTGTCTCTGTCGCGAATACTAAATTGTCCTTGCCTTGCCGATTTTATTTTGCCAAGCACAGAGTCGGAATCTTTAGCAAATTTGACCGCCACTTCTCGTGCTTTTTGTGTGGCTTCTTGCACCATTTCAGGCTTAATATCGTTAAGACCAGTAAACAAATATTCAACCCGATTTTGATAGTCGTCTTTAGTGATAGCAATACCTTGCTTGGCCAGCTCACTTAACTGCCCTAGTGCTTGCGAGACTTTATCTGGATTATTGGAGTACACAGTCACACCGGCTTTTGCCACATAGCGAAATCCTTGATTGTTTTGACCGTACTCTTGGGCGTATTTATCCGTAATGGAAGGCGCTGATATCGAAAGCTCTGAAGCATCAAAGCCATGCAAGGTTAAGAACGCGCGGATCGCCGCATTTTTCTTTTCCGTGCGCTCCACCAAGGCTTCCAGATCGTTATCTGCATCACGATAAAATACGGGCCAAATCACCGTGTCTGCTGTTACTTCCTTTTCCGATAACCCTTTTACACTTACCGTTCGCTCCATTCCTTTTACTTCTAGAATGGTCGACTTTACCATCCAGCCGCTCACTACCACCGCTAGTGATAGCAAAGCTGCAGGAGCCAAATATTTACTCATAGTAGACATATCTCTGTCCTCAACGTTACGCCTCAGTCATGGTTTTCAAACAATTATTATGGAGATAGATCAAAGTCTACCTTAATTGCACTCGAAAACCGCGAGCAAAATGGTAGAGTGGTGCTTATGAGCTGCGGCTGAACTAGGAAACAGTATGAGCGTAAAGCGTATTAGCCAATTTTTTAACCCCCAATCCATCGCGGTGATTGGCGCCTCTAACAATCCTGATCGCGCCGGCTTTATCGTAATGCGTAACTTGCTACAAGGCGGTTTTAAAGGGCCCATTATGCCCGTCAGCCCAAAGCATACCGCCGTGCATGGAGTGCTCGCCTACAGCGCCATCAAACAGCTCCCCAAAGTCCCTGATCTCGCTGTTATTTGTACCAACAAACAAACCCTAGTGCAAATCATCAATGAGCTTGGTGATATTGGCTGTCAACATGCAATCATCATCGCGGCAGGTCTTGATAATCAGCACAAACAACAATTAAAAGAAGCTGCCAAAATAGCGAAGGTCACTTTACTTGGTCCTAATTGTCTCGGTTTACTCATTCCTCACTTGGGTATTAATGCCAGTTTTTCTCATACGGTTGCAGCACCCGGTAAGCTTGCTTTTATTTCACAATCGGCGGCGGTATGTTCAACCATACTGGACTGGGCACAACATAAAAAAATCGGCTTTTCTTACTTTGTTTCCGTTGGGGATTGCCTTGATATCGATTTCGACGAACTACTTGATTTCCTTGGACGGGATCCAAAAACCCAAGCTATTTTGCTTTACATCGATAATATCGACGATGTTAGGCGCTTTATTTCCGCAGCTCGAGCCGCTGCGTTTAGTAAGCCCGTCATCGCCATAAAAACCGGTAAAACCAAGGCTGGCGCAATCGCTGCGCTGAATCACACCGGCGGCAATACCTCCGATGACGCAGTTTATGATGCCATGTTCCAACGTGCAGGTATGCTGAGGGTAAACGATCTTAGGGAGCTATTTGCTGCCACCCAAACGCTTGCTTTACACCCCAAATTGCTGCAAGTAGAACAGCTGACCATTTTAACCAATGGCGGCGGCCCTGGCATTATGGCGGTCGATACCTTACTGCAGAACTCAGGCAAACTGGCGGTGCTAAGCGAGCAGACTAAGCAAGCGCTCAGCGCCCTGATCCCACAAACGGATCATGCTTGTAACCCGATAGATATTTTTGGTGATTCCTCGCCAAAACGTTACCAACAAGCACTAGAGATTTTATTAAAGGCTGACGAAGTCAAAAACTTATTGATAATTCATACTCCTTCAGCGCTTGCGCCAAGTACCGCTTATGCCGAGATCATTGCACAGACCCTAGCCAAAATTCCAAAAATGGCACGCCCTTATGTGATGACAAACTTTATGGGTGAAGAAGCGGCCTACGCTGCAAGGCTTGTATGTGCAAATGCTAAGATCCCAACTTATCGTACACCCGAAGGCGCAGTTGGCGCCTTTATGCACTTGGTGAGCTACCGCCGAAATCAAAAACACCTCACGCAAACACCTGAGTCCTACAGTGATGAAGGCCAGCTGCAACACCTGCAAAGCAAACGTTTAATCAATGACTTTTTAAATTCAGGTGCCAATAAACTCGCGACCCATTTGGCTTCTCAAGTGCTGGCTAATTACGATATAGAATGTATAGAGACACAAATCGCACTCACCCCCTCAGAAGCGAAAGAGCAAGCTCAGCAGCTTGGTTTCCCCGTTGCACTCAAACTGATAAGCCATGATATTCCTTCTAAATCGGAAGTGGGTGGGGTTGTACTCAACCTCAACGATGCCGAAGAAGTAGAACAAACCGCATTTTCGATGTTACTACGGATCCGTGAGGCTGCCCCCGAAGCTGAAATAGAAGGCTTCTCTTTGCAACGCATGGCAAAACGCGCTGGTGGACAAGAATTACGGATAGCAGTAAAAACCGAACCCGGTGTTGGCCCTGTTATTTTGCTGGGTGAAGCAGGCACCGGGCTTAATTTTTCGCAAGCTGCGGTGGCATTACCACCACTGAATATGAACCTTGCAAAGTACCTGATTGCAGCCGCCCATGATAAAGGCTTTATCAAAGAGCGAGCACTACCTGAAAAGGTCGATAAATACCGTCTGTGTGCCCTACTCACTCGAGTGTCTCAAATGGTAGTCGACCAACCCGATATCATTGATATGGAGCTCAATCCTATTTTGGCCTGCTCGGGTCAGTTCCAAGTGCTCGACGCCAGTATTACGCTCAGACGATACGAACCGATATCTGGCCGTAAACGCTTGGCCATCCGACCTTACCCTCGAGAACTGGTAAAAACCGTGACGTTAAAAGATGGCCGCCCTGCAACCTTGAGACCTATTCGTCCTGAGGATGAAAGAGCGCACCAAGAATTTGATCAGTCTTTAAGTAAAGAAGATAGATACCGCCGCTTCTTTGGTGAACTGCCGCAATTTAATCATGAACAGCTCGCCAAAATGACGCAAATTGACTACGACCGAGAAATGGCGTTTATCGTCACTGTGCCTAATAAATCTAGCTACCAAACGCTTGGAGTATCACGCGTGCTGATGGACCCTGATAACCAAGTAGCTGAATTTGCCGTAGTGGTACGCTCAGATCGCCAAGGACTTGGGCTTGGACACATACTCATGGAAGCTGCTATAAAACACTGTCGTAAACAGGGCGTACAAAGCATTGAAGGGATTACCCTGCCAGAAAACAGCGGGATGATAGGCCTTGCCAAAAAGCTTGGATTTACCGTATCTCGAGATTTTGAGGAAGGCACCATTCAGATGGTGTTACACTTAAACTAAACACAAAAAAGATAAGGGATGCTGGCAACTTGATGCAACTTCACATCAGAGAAAAAACGGCTGCGGTGCTCGAGGCTACAGGGCAATATCGCCGACTCGGGCGCGCAGTTGATATCTTCCTCATCACCCTGATTTTAACCAATGTCGTTGCTATCGTGTTGGAATCTGAGCGCGACTTAGCAAGTGTGTACCATCACTACTTTCTAACCCTAGAGTTAGTCAGTGTGACCATCTTCGCCATCGAATACTTACTGAGGTTTTGGTGCTGTGTCGATAAACTTGATTACCGCCATTTGGATATACCTAATTGGAAAAAGCGCCTAAAATATCTGATCTCACCGCTGGCGGTGATTGATCTCATCGCTATTTTACCAACCATATTAATGGCCTTTATCACCTTTGATCTGCGCTTTTTACGTGTTATTCGATTACTCAGGATCTTTAAGCTGACGCGCTACTCTCGAGCCATGCAGTTGCTGCTCGCAGCATTTAAAGAAGAGTCGAGTTCATTGCTTGCTGCCTTTTTCATTATGAGTGTGGTGCTTATCATGGCCTCTTGCGGAATTTATCTTATTGAACACGATGTGCAACCGGATAAGTTTGGCTCCATTCCCAAAGCCATGTGGTGGGCGATGGCCACTCTAACCACTGTGGGTTACGGCGATGTTGTACCAATCACCCCACTTGGACAATTTTTTGGTGGCCTTATCACTTTACTCAGTATGGGCATGGTCGCGATCCCCACCGGCCTCTTGGCTTCAAGCTTTGCGGACCAAATGCGCAAACGTCGAGATGCATTCAATGAGGCTGTGCTGCATGCGTTAGTCGATGGCGATGTCGACAAAAGTGAAAGGGCCCATTTAGAAGCCCTTCGTATTGAACTTGGCTTAAGTCAATTAGAAGCAAACCAAGCGATTAAACTGATGAGTAGTCAACGCGTCCATCATATGTACTGTCGCCACTGCGGTAAAAAGCTGTAGCCAGAGAGGCTACAGCGATGTTTCAGAGAGTAATTGCGCTACCTGCTCACCACTAATCGCCAAGCTGAAGCGATAGCCTTGATAATAATCAACTTGCTCAGCTTTAATTCGCTGATACTGTAGGTCGTTTTCCACCCCTTCAGCGACACATTTTAATCCCAGTCCATGCGCTAAATTTACACATGAGCGAATGATCAAATAGCTTTCAGGATCCTCAGCAATTTGTTGTACAAAGCTTTTATCTATCTTGATGACATCAATAGGCAATTGTTGCAGATAGGTCAAAGAGGCGTACCCCGTCCCAAAGTCATCCATATAGATACGACAGCCCAGTGCTTTAATTTCTTTCATCACTTTCACGGCGCTATCAACGTTAGAAAGCAAGGCAGTTTCCGTTATCTCAAAAGCCACTGAGTGACCTGACACTTTACTGCGACTTAGAGCTTGTTGAATATTATCGACCAAGCTCGAGGATTCAAAATCAATGGCAGATAGATTAATAGATATATACAAATCGCGCTCAATGGTTTGCCAGTGTCTCAATTCAACCAATGCCCGAGATAACGTTTGCAGGGTAAGCTCGGTAACTACGCCAGCATGTTCAGCTGCGAGCGCATACTCTTGAGCGCAAAACTCACTATTTTCAGGCCAACGTAATAGCGCTTCAAAGCCAAGCAAGGTATCGCTTTGTACATCGACAATTGGCTGATAATGATTACTAAATTCACCATTTTTTAATGCTCGCATAAGCGCTTGTTCAACTTCACGAGAACGCCTAACCTTGCCATTCATCTCTTCGCGGAAAAACTGATAACTAGAAATTTGTTGTACATTGACATGTTCAAGGGCCGCCTTAGCCGCTTGATTGAGCTCAAAAGCGTCGGACGCATCATCCGGGTACATTGCAATTCCTATCGTAGGTTGCATCTGCACAGTATGTCCAGCAGCCTCCAAAGGTGTGCTAAATGAGTGAACTAAACACTCTACATATTGATGCACCTTTTCAGGGTTATCGAGATGCTCCATCAACACATAAAACGACTTATCATGCCCGGTTGCTAAACTGTCTAATTCTCGGAAGCAACAGCGTAGCTTTGTTGCAAGCAGTGGAAGCAGCTCAGCCACAAAGTCTGCACCATAAATATCGTATAGATTTTGTAAGCGATTGAATTTGATTACCAACAACGCAAAATGTGTCTCTTGAGCCTGCGACTGCTTGATTGCATGCTGCACTCTATCCATCAATAACGCTTTATTCGGCAACTTCGTCTGTAAATCGTAGTTAGCGAGCTGATATAGCTCTTTTTCAGTACGCTTTTGTTGGCTAATATCGGTTAGTACCACGACATAACTGTATAGTTCGCCATCACCATTTGCCACGGCACTAATTTTAATCAATACGTCTCTTTCATCACCATTAGGCAGACTTACGACTTCCTCTGAACTCAAGTGTTGATGTACTGCCAACGCCAAGGTTTGGCGTAGATACATCATCCGCTTTTGTCTCGACATCCCAAGTTTCACCGCAGTGCTTGATGACGGGATAGAGTCAAGATTAAAGGCATTTTGCATCGCCCGATTACAAGCCTGAATACGTAGTCTTTTGTCTAAGATCATAACCCAGTCACGGGTCTGCTCAAACGCAGCCCCAAATAATGCGGCACGCTCTTCAAATAAACGTTCACGCGTTAAGTTGGTATAGGTGCCAGCCACTTGTGTTGGATTGCCTTCATCCCATTCGAGTACCTTGCCAAAATCCTTGTACCAGCGCCACTGACCTTTGCTGTCTTTTAATCGATAAGTACAGTCGATAAACCCTTTGTTCGTTGTGACGAACTCAAGCCACTGTAAGCGGAACATGGCTCTATCCGAGGGGTGTATCTTTTGCAGATAATCATCTAAACCAACACTCTCAAGTTCGTAGTCGAGTTCAGTAACTAATCTAGGCTGATAGATTAAGGTACTACCCGCATGCCACTCCCATACACCGGAGTTACTTCCTTCTAGCGCCATTTTCAACCTAGCTTCGCGGTCTTGTGTTTCCTTATGAGCGGCAAGAATAAGTTGCTCAACACGATACTTTCGATAGCTCCAAAGAGACAGTAGTAAGAGCGTGAGAAACACATATCCAGCAATCGCAACGGGTGAACGCCATGCGGGATAGTTCACATTAATGGTTAATTTTGCAGGCGGTGTATAATCTCCCGTTAATGGGTCTTTAGCCCACACTTTTAATGCATATTCACCGGGATTAAGTTTAGGAAATACCACACGATTTTGATTGCGGCTCAAGATCTTCTGACCACCGGATATTTGATACTCATAAATGATCCGATCCTGATAGCTAAATGCCATCGCAGAGAATGACACTTCGAGTCCAATATCGTCATGTTCAAGTTCAATGTGATCAAATTGCTTTAATCCGGCTTTTTGATTTGGGCGAGAAATTAAATCCACGCTGGTGATATTTACATGATCAAGTAAAGGCTTTTTAGGCCGATTGTCATCAGGAGAAAACACCACAAACCCTTTTAACATACCATACGCAATGCGACCGTCTTCCAACATCACGGACGCGCCACCGTTAAATTCATTAGAAAGTATGCCATCCTCGGTGGTGAATTGTTGTAAGTGCAAATTATCCGGATCTAGACGCCAAATTCCCTTGTGAGATGACATCCAAATCATTCCTTCTTTGTCTTGGCGCATTTCATACATCAAAGTATCTATTTTATGGGCTTTTAAATCGATGTTATAAATCGGCTCATAACCGTCTAGCGTCAGACCAATCAAACCAAATGATGATAACGACAACCACAAGATATTATTTTTATCTATGGTATAGGTGGTGATATCAACCGCTAAATGCTTATTTGCCTTTGGCGCTTTATAGATCTCAGTTAGCGTTTCCAACTGCGGATCATATTGCAGCAATACGCCAGCATAGTAGTAAAGGGGTTTAAGCGGTTCGTTTGGAAGTGGTGGGTAGAAGCCATAAGTAAGAAACGGATCGACATTTTCAAATGACTTCGTCAGGTGTGTCAGCTCTGCTGTATTAATATCATAAACGAACATCCCCACGTCACTATTGACGAAATAAAACTTACCATCAGCTAACAGCTCCCCTCCTTTCACAAAGGATGTCAGTATCTCTTTATCTTCTGGGTTATTAGCCTTGGGTCTTGTCACTTCATGAGTAATAGGATCAAAGACAAACAATCCTTTCACAGTTGTTAGCCAAAGCTTATTGTTATACTCCGCAATCTTCCAGATAATAAACTCTGAGAGAATTTCGTCACCCAAGTAACCCTTTAGAAACTGTTTGGTCTCTCTGGTTTTTGCATTATATCGTGTTAGGCCATCATTCGTTGCTAGCCACAAGAACTGATTAGATTCATGCATTGCCCAGACATTACTGTGAGAAAAACCCTCACCTTCAACGGTAAGATCGCTAACGTTATCAAACGCCAGTGTGCTGTCTGGTAAGTAAAATGCGCCATCTTCTTTGGTTGCAACCCAAAGCCCGCCATAGTTGTCTTTGACAATATCGATAACACTGGTATTTGATGGTAAAAATACGCTTGTAGACAAGCGTTTATCACGAACCGCATTACCATCTTCAATCGTGTAATAAACAAGACCTTTATCGGTACCAAGTAGCAAGGTGTGTTCATCATGTCTGAGCATTTTCCATATATTTAGCTCAGGAAGTAGCGTTTTAAACGGTACCTCTGCGTCAAAATCTTTTAGGAGTTGAGAAATATCTAGCTCGTACATCCCCTGAACCGCTCCCACGAGCAAGGTATCTTGGTCTAAAATAAATAGTGATTTAGTATTTGTTTGATAGGGATGTGCAATGGGAGCAAGGTGGTCAAGGGGTCTTAGTTTTTTCGTTGTTAAATGATATGCAAACAAGCGCTCTGAAGTGGCGATAAACAAAATGTCTTGATGTTGATAAACGGCGCGTATAAAACCGCTTTCTTCATCTAGCGGTAAAGTCACTTCACTCTCAAGTTTGCCTGTATGGATATTGAGGATAGCGACATCATTGGTGCGCACAACCCACATATGATCATCATCTTTGGTCAAAACAATATTAACCAAATTGGAATAAAACTCGTCCTCTGTGGAGGGTGGCTCTATGTACTTTCTATACTCGTCTTTCATGGGGTCGTATCGCAATAATCCTGCGATCCCCGTGGTGATCCAAATGCCACCAAGGTTGTCCTGGTAAATATAATTCACTTGCACTTTATCAAGCACACCATCTGGTCCATTCACGTCCAGCACTTGATAACCGTCGTAACGGTTAAGTCCTCCTTCGGTAGAAAGCCACAAATAGCCCTGCTCATCTATGAGCAACGTATTTACGTAACTTTGTGATAATCCTTCCGCGGGAGAAAGTCGAGAAATTTGTGCAGCATTTACCAATGCAGTAAATAGGCAAATGCAAAATATAAAACACAGGCGAAACATAAAAAGCCGAGGTTGTTAACTAGACGTAATACATTGCCACGAGTTGACGATTTTGTCCAAGATAACTAGATAAGCGAGAAGCAAGTTCAGGTGGTAGCTCTCGTGAATTGCTTTGAAACCCAAGTGCGCTGTAAAAGTCATGAAGATGACAGTAAGCAAAAGTATAAATTATCTGCTGTGGCTGCTGACTACGAAACTGTGCAATCACAGCTTCAATTAGTTTCTTCGCAATGCCTTGTTTTCTATGTTGTGATGCAACATAAACGCCCACCAGCAACCAATATCCGTCTACCGGTTGCAAACGACAAGCCGCGATAATTTCATTGCTATTTTTTGCAACCCACACTTTGTCGTGTTTTGCTGCTCGCCCCCGCGCTTTGTTTGCTGCATAAAACTTATTCACAAGCGGCGTCATTACGGCTGGGAGCAATTCAATTGTCAGCATCAAGCAAGCATTAGACTCAGGTAATACTCAAACTTTTGCTTTAGCGTGTCCTGTTCAGACAACGGCCTTTGATTGATGGTGTCATAAATCGCTTCTCTACTTTTTTTGCCTCGTTTTATTTGGTAGGCCCAAAACGACGCCTCATACTCAAGTTGAATTTGGTATTTTTCTTGTCTAGGTAGTAAACACAGGTTATAGCTCATTACGCATCATTCAATTTTAAGCAAAGGAAAGCTCAAGTGTATCACAAGGCTGTCTGTCTATTGCAGCAAAATCTAGTTTTGATTAAAGCGCGATAGCGTGCCCTTTATTGTAAAAATTATGTATACTTAAATGCATAAAAATCGCTGAGTGACCCACCGAAGGAGTCGGATTGAAAACCGTATTACTGTGTTTACTAATGATTATTTCAACTGTTGCACACGCCGCGAATGAACTACCAAAAGTTATGCGCTTCAATAAACCACCGCAAGCTCCACAAGCGCTCTATGTGATAGAGCTGATGGAAATGGTTTATCAATCTCTCGGAATAGAGTTACGCCTTGAGGAGTTTAATCATAAAGGCTCTTTAATTGCAGCCAACGCAGGAAACTTAGACGGACAGCTAGCTCGAGTTGCCAGTGTGGAGAATGAGTATCCAAACCTGCGCCGTATTGACTATCCCTTATTTCAGTTTAATTTACAGTTATTCACCCTATGTGCTCACTGCGAGCTTAACGAAATCAAATCATTAACGGTCCGCAGCGGCTATCCCGTCGCAACTACTTATTTGGCTGAACACCATACCACAGCCTATGTTATTGGCGTTAAAAGCGCGGTGGCACAGCTTAACTTAGTCATGCAGAAACAGGTTGAAGGCGCATTGATACTCGACTTTCACTTAAAGCCACATCTAAAGAACATAAATGAAGAAACATTGCAGATAAAAAATTTAGCCGTCGTTGAAAGTTTCCACTTTGTACATAAGCGTAACGAACAACTAGTCCCACTTATCAAAGCAAAGTTAGAGGAGTTTGAGCGACAAGGAATAATAAAAATGCTTAAAGCTAAATATCAAATTTGAAGTTTTCCCCTTTTTGATCGTCCATATGCTCTGATTTTGACTTTCGTTGCAGGTACCTTTTATAACGTTGCTGACACAACGAGATAACTTTACGCTTTTGCTCGTTATTCAAATTATTCCACTCAAAGCGCTCCTCGCGACTGCGATAGCAACCTTTACAATAACCGCGATTATTTACCTGACAGATCCCCTTACACGGACTTGGGATCTCGAATATCTCAATTTGTTCCATGTATGCGCTACACCATTAACCCTAACCTAAGCATACTGGCTAGGGCAAACTCTGCCAAGGTGTAATTCTGATAAGCTTGCTTGCATTCAACAACACTCGAATAACGTTCATGATCAAAATCAATCAACGTTTGAAGGCAATTTTTGCAGCTTAATTAAGAATAAAGTTTGCGTGGGAATAGGCGAAATTGAAGCGGGAATTCACTTGTCTTGACAAAGAGCGATAACCGCGCTTTTTATATCTCAAATTAAAAAGGCTAGTCACTCGCTAGCCTAGCCTTTTTAAAATGAAGTGTAGGCAAACTAATTTAGTTTACCGTTACTTTCGCAAACTTACGCTTACCTACTTGGTAGATTTCGCAAGAACCTTTAGTAACTTCTAATTTGGTATCCGTTACTTTGTCTTCGCCGTTAAGTTTTACTGCGCCTTGCTTGATCATGCGCATCGCCTCTGAAGTACTTGTCACTAAACCCGCTTCTTTTAGCAAGTTAGTGATAAACGTGCTTTCACCCTCAATAGTTACGGTGACTTCAGGGATCTCATCAGGTAAGGCATTTTTTTGGAAACGCTTGATAAAGTCTTGATGTGCCGCTTCAGCGTCAGCTTCACTGTGGAATCGAGCAATCATTTCTTTTGCAAATTCAATCTTAATGTCACGAGGGTTACGGCCACCCACAACTTCTTCTTTAAGTGCAGCGATATCATCCAATGTTTTCGCACTTAGCAACTCGTAGTAACGCCACATTAAATCGTCAGAAATCGACATCACTTTACCGAACATGTCGTTTGGCGCATCAGTAATACCGATGTAGTTACCTAATGACTTAGACATTTTCTGCACACCGTCGGTGCCTTCAAGTAGCGGCATCATCAGTACTGTTTGCGGTTTTTGCCCTTCGTCTTTTTGTAGCTCACGACCCATTAATAGGTTGAAGCGCTGATCGGTACCACCCAGCTCAACATCTGCCTCTAGTGCAACCGAGTCCCAACCTTGAACCAGTGGATATAAAAATTCGTGGATTGCGATTGCTTGACCATTTGCATAACGCTTTTTAAAGTCGTCGCGCTCAAGCATACGTGCCACAGTTTGACGTGCAGCAAGCTTGATCATACCAGCTGTGCCAAGCTTTTCCATCCACTCAGAGTTGAATGCAACTGTGGTTTTGGCAGGATCAAGGATTTTGAAAACCTGTTCTTTGTATGTTTCTGCATTTGCCAGTACATCTTCACGAGTGAGTGGCTTACGAGTTACATTTTTGCCCGTTGGGTCGCCAATCATACCGGTGAAATCACCAATCAAGAAAATCACCTCATGGCCTAAGTCTTGAAAGGTTTTCATTTTATTGATTAGCACTGTGTGTCCTAAATGCAAATCAGGCGCTGTTGGATCGAAACCCGCTTTAATACGTAGTTTTTTACCTGACTTCAGCTTTTCTTTTAATTCATCCTGCAACAGAATTTCTTCTGCACCACGGCTAATCTCTGCAAATGCAGTTTCTAAATCCACTATTCTCACTCCAACAGCTATAACTTGTAATCGCTCGATTCTAGCCTATATTTATCCGAGTTTAAATGCACAAAACGCTGGTATTACGGGTTTATTACGTATATCCTGCAATATTATCTACAATAATTCTTGACAGCAGAAAAGGCGCATTATGGTTCATGTGGTTCATAAGCTCCCCAAAAAGCACAAAGTGCTCATCATCGGCTTCCTATCTGCGATGGTCGGAATTGCCCTGATCCCCTCTGAAAAAGCAACGGCTTCAAAAGACAATGACGGAAAAGCTTTAGAAGTTGGGAAACGTTACGAGTTGCCAGTAAAAATATCAGAAAAAACAGAGCAACTTACTGAATTAGATGCAGCGCCAGTCATCACGCCTGAGTCTGCCCCTAAGCAACCTGTATTTGAATTTAAAGACCACGAAGTGAAGTCTGGCGACAGCCTAGCCGTGATTTTTAAACGCGCAGGTTATTCTGCCAAAACGTTACACAATCTGGTCAATACCAACGCAGAAACCCGTAAGCTGACTAAAATCCACCCGGGAGAAGTGCTTAGCTTTGCTAGCAATGATGGTGGTGAATTAGCTCAATTAAAATACATCTTGTCAAAAACGGATACCTTATTGGTCACCCTAAACGACGAGGGTAGTTACGAAACCAAAATCGAAAGCAAAGAAATCGAAAGTCGCGAAAAATCAGCGGGTGGCGAGATCAGTTCCAGCTTCTGGAGCGCCGGTATTTCAGCGGGCCTTAGCGAACGTCAAATAATGAACTTCGCCGATATTTTTGGTTGGGATGTCGACTTTGCAAATGATATTCGTAAGGGCGACTCTTTCGCATTAGTGTTTGAGAAGCACTATGTAGACGGTGAAGAAATCGGTAATGGTAAAATTATTGCCGCAGAATTCATTAACCAAGGCGAGCGTTACAGCGCGGTTCGTCATACTGATGACGAGTTCTATACCCCTGAAGGCCGTAGCATGAAAAAAGCCTTCTTAAGAGCACCAGTTAACTTCAAATATATCAGCTCCAGCTTCAATCCGCGTCGTCTTCACCCTGTGACTGGCCGAGTATCGTCTCACAATGGTATAGACTATGCGGCACGCGTAGGCACGCCGGTGGTTTCCTCTGGTAACGGTAAAGTACTCAAGTCAGGTTACAATAAACTCAATGGTAACTATGTGTTTATTCAGCACGGTAGCAAGTATGTGACTAAGTACTTACACTTGAATAAACGTGCAGTGAAGACAGGTCAAAAAGTGAAGCAAGGACAGAAAATTGGTACTGTCGGCTCAACTGGCCGCGTGACAGGTCCTCACCTTCATTATGAGTTTTTGGTGAACGGCGTACACCGAAATCCTAAAACGGTAAAACTGCCGAAGTCTGAGCCATTACCTCAGTCTGAGCTCGCTAAGTTCAAGCCCATTGCAGATGCGATGCTGGTAAAACTAGAGCGCAATAGAGAGTTAATGCTTGCTGCAGCAAATAAAGACTAAAAACTAAAAAGGTAGCCGAGGCTACCTTTTTACTATGCGAGATAAAAATGCTAGATAAAGCTTATTTTTGATTAAACAAAGCAAGTGCACTATTGCTCATCGCTCTTACTCCAGTTGCGATGGCAATAGGATAATCTGGTGCAAATTTACTAGAATGCAATGAAGGTAAAGGCTCTCCGCTTTTTTGTGTCGCATCGAATACCGCTTGATTAACACCACCTAGCCAAAAAATGGTAATTGGTACATTGTCATCAGTACGGCCATATAAGCCGAAATCTTCACCAGCCATCACAGGCTGAGATTGTTCAACATTTTCTGCACCAATTTCCTGCTTAATGGCGCTAGTTACAAACTCAGCCAACTCCGGATTATTATACGTAGATGGAATGCTTTCGCTTTCATGAACGATAACCTCAGGCACAAGACTGTCCTCCAACCCTGCACTGTGTGCAATGCCTGCAGTCAGGCGTTTGATCGCCGCAATTTGTTGCTCACGTACATCCGGATTATAAGAACGTAGCGTCAATTGTAGCTTCACTTCGTTTGAAATAATGTTGTGCTTAGAACCACCGTGAATAGAGCCTACTGTGATCACCGACGGTTCTAACGGAGAGATCTCTCGTGATGTAATGGTCTGTAGCCCCAAAACAATCCGCGATGCCAGTACCACAGGGTCGATGGTAGTATGTGGATAGGCTCCATGCCCCCCTTTACCCTTGACAATGATGTCAACTGAGTCAACATTAGCCAGTGCATAACCCGGTGCGATCGCCACTTTACCGGCAGGAACCGCAGCACTTACATGCAAACCAATAACATGATCGGGTTTAGCAAATTGAGTATATAGCCCTTCCTTTAACATGGCTTTTGCGCCGCCACCCACTTCTTCAGCGGGTTGAGCAACTAACATCAATGTACCTTGCCACTTTTCCTTGTTAGCCATTAGCTGTTTTGCTGTACCGATTAAACTGGTCATATGGATGTCGTGACCACAACCGTGCATCACACCAACCAAATTCCCCGCATCATCTTTCACTTTAACTTTTGACGCGTACGACTTTCCTGTTTCTTCAATAATTGGCAAACCATCGGTATCAGCTCGGATCATCACCGTTGGACCATCACCATTTTTCAGCATGCCAACAACACCAAAGCCACCCACATTTTCAGTCACGTCATAACCAAGTCTGCGCATTTCATCCGCCAAACGCCCTGCTGTTTTTTCTTCTTTATACGAAAGCTCAGGGTTTTGATGTAAATGTAGGTACAAAGATTCAAGTTCAGGCATAGACTCTGCAACTTGTTGTTTCAAATTAGCATTCGCATGCCAAGACAAAGTAGCAATGAGGCCTAATGCCAAGGGAGATAAGCGCATAAGATAGACTCCTTTTTGTTTCTTTCAGGATGCGGGTTTATTGGGGGAAAATCAATCATATTTATATTTTAATCCTTTCTATTTTACCAAGCTTTGCTACGCTTAAAGACACAACTAAAGGAATCCTCATGCCAGAGATTAATATTAATATCAGTGATTTAGAGCCAGGTATGTTTGTTGTCGGTGTGACAAAGCAGACAGGCTCAGTTGCGATTAAAACCAAGGGCTGGGTGAGAACGAAAACAAGCATTACAAAGCTACAAAAGAGTGGTGTTTTAGAGGTAACGGTTGATCCCAGTAAGCGCCTTTCAGAACACGACCCTCACGATGAACCTCCTCATGATGAAAATATAGAAGAACCGCATAAACCAGAGCATGATCCTTGGCAAACCAAGTGTAGTGTTGACGCAGAAATGCAACACGCAGTGACACTTTACGACGAAGCAAAGGCAATTCAAAGCAAAGCGTTTGCGGATATTAAAGCGGGTAAAACGATAGAAATAGAGGCTTTTAAAGCAACAGCGAGCGGCTTTATTGACTCCGTATTTCGCAATCAAGATGCGCTTTCCTGCATTGCTCGGATCAGAGAAAAAGACGCCTATTTATTGGAGCACTCTATTAATGTTTCTATCTTAATGGCTATTTTCTGTAAGCACCTTGGCTACTCTAGAGAATTAACCGAAGAGATGACCACAGGGGCGCTACTCCATGACATTGGTAAGATAGAAATTCCCGACGATATTTTACATAAGCCAGGAAAGTTGAGCTTAGATGAATACGGCATTATGAAATCACACGCAAAATATAGCTTTGATATTTTGCTCAATGCGGGTCTTGGACGAGTTGCTTGCGAAATTGCGGGTTATCACCACGAGCGCCTAGATGGCACAGGGTATCCTTATGGCAAAACCGCGGACGAACTACCACAGCATGTCAGAATGGCCGCTATCGTTGATGTGTATGACGCATTGACCGCCGAGCGCGTCTATAAAGAGGGCATGACACCAATTAAAGCTTTTAAGTTAATGCGTGAAGGCTGCCCTCACCATTTTGACGAACAACTCCTAAGCCGGTTTATTGCTTGCATTGGCGTATACCCTGTAGGCACCTTAGTAAAACTCACTAGTGGTAAGGTCGGTGTTATTGCCCAAAGTAACCCCAAAACACCTTTAAAGCCCGTCGTGAAAGTGTTTTATCACGCTAAGCACATGCATTACATTGAAGTTCAAGATATAGATTTAAGCGCGAAAAAAGCAAACGATGAGCTAGAGTCAGCGATCAAGCCTGAAGAATTCAAGCTTGATCTTATCCGGTTTTTTAAACACTCAATGCTGCCTTGATATTAAGGCAGCCAGTCCTCCATTGCTTCGAGGCTGAATTCAATACCATCGAAATCAAAACGTGTTTGCTCTGGTGTAATTTCTACAACGGTCAAAGCACCTAGACTATCACCCTCATATAAAGGTCTATTGTTTATTTTTATCCACCGCTCATGCGAGTCGGTAGCATAAATATGCGCTTGATAACGTAAGCTTGGAATACTATTTTGCAATTGGGCAGGCAGCAGCGCGATGGGCGTAGCTGAAGCAGAGTCCTTAGTCGTAGAAAGCACCTCAGGCTCTTCATGCGGTGCCGTTTCTTTTACCGCCTCAGCAAAGGCTTTTTTAAGTTCTTCTGATACCCCGGCAAGTTCATCATCTTGTAGTTTTGGCTTAGCACCAAATACGCGATAACCCGCATATTCACCAGCCGTTTGGATTTCTCCAGGAGATGAGTCTTGAGTAGCCTGATTAGGTTGAATGGCATCCGATGTAGGGACAGGGGCTGGAACAACAGCTACAGCTTTAACAGAATCTACCGGTACCAATTGTTGTTGATATAAAGGCTTGCCTTGGTTATCAACACCAATTTGCACAGACACCCACTGGAAATGCTGCTCAGGCTCAGCAGTTTGCGCCGCTAGATTAGGATTAACAGTGTTGTTTGTCGCTGAAGTAGTGGTTGGTGTACTCACTTCTTGACTAGCAACATTAGCCTTTTTCACCTGCTGATTATTCTCCACCGCAAGATCTGTAGAAAGCTCAGCTTGCTCTTCTTTTTTCGGTTCCTCTTTAGACGTTACTGCAGGTTGCACTTCCGCGGGGGTCGTTATCTTACCAATATAATAGCCCGCCCCAAGTGAAGACAGAGACAAGAGACCCGCACCGGCATAGGTAACGAGCTTTTTATAGAAAATGAGTTGGGCGTCTTGACGTTGACTCAAATAATCCTGCTCTGCATCTGCGCCTTGTTGCGACTGTTTCATTGCACTTGTTAAATACGACATGTTTCCCTCTACACCAACTTTGCCAAGCCAAAGCCTGCAATAAATAACACACCAAGCCAAGCCGTAAACAATAAAGGCACGCGATTTTTTTCTTGCCTTGCGACTGGCACTAAATTAGTGGGTAGCGCCTCTTTTGCAGCTTGAACAGCGATTGCTTTCGTTACCTGAGTTTGCGATGCCGAGTAAGCACCTAATAAACATCTGTCGGCCAACAAGTTTATCAATCTTGGGATCCCAGCTGTCACTTGATGTACATAGGCTACCGCATCGTGGTGGAACAACGCTTGCTGACAACCTGCTTTTTGCAGTCGGTGCTGTATATAAGCAAACACTTGCGATTCGCTAAGTGGTAGCAAGTGATAACGCGCAGTGATCCTCTGTGCCAATTGACGTAGCTCGTTGCGCTGTAACAAATGCTGTAGCTCTGGCTGACCTACCAATACAATTTGTAGCAATTTTTTATGATCTGTTTCCAGATTAGTCAACAGCCTAAGCTGTTCAAGTACCTCTGGTGCTAGATGCTGAGCTTCATCAATGATCAACATAGTATGACCACCACTATGATGGTTCTCTAACAATCTATGCTTAATCACATCGGTAAGCGATTTTAACGTGGCGTTGTTGCTGTCATAGTCAATTTCCAACTCATCACAAATCGTCGCAAGCAGTTCAAGCTCTGATAGTGATGGATTAAGTATAAAAGCAACCTTCGTTGATTCAGGTAATTGAGCCAACATGCTGCGTGTTACTGTGGTTTTGCCCGTTCCCACTTCACCTGTCAGTAGCACAAAACCGCCCGCGTCACCCAACCCATAGGTTAAATGTGCAAGTGCTTCCTTGTGACGTTCGCTAAGGAATAAAAATTCAGGATTTGGAGCAATCGAAAAGGGTTTTTCAGTTAACCCAAAATAGCGTAAATACACGACTTGTCTCTTTATTGTTATGATGCGCTCTATAATGGCAAAATCCGGTTCAAGATAAAACCTCGAATCGCAGAAAATGGAACATAGAAAATGAAAATCTACCTCGTCGGCGGTGCAGTTAGAGACGAACTGCTAGGACGCCCAATAAAAGAAAGAGATTATGTCGTCGTTGGCAGCACACTTGAGCAAATGAGCAAACTGGGTTATCAGCAGGTTGGTAATGATTTTCCTGTGTTTTTACATCCAACGACCAAAGATGAGCACGCACTTGCGCGCACTGAGCGAAAGAGTGGTCAAGGATATACCGGATTTATTTGCGACTTCGGCCCTGAAATCACACTGGAAGAAGATTTGCTTCGCCGAGATCTTACCGTTAATGCAATTGCTAAAGATGATGATGGTTCACTTATCGACCCTTATGACGGCCAAAAAGATTTAGAAAGCAGAATATTACGCCATGTGAGCAGTGCTTTTAGTGAAGATCCACTTCGAGTGCTGCGAGTAGCGCGTTTTGCAGCTCGTTATAAAGAATACAACTTCACCATTGCTGCTGAAACTTGGCACCTTATGCAAACCATGGTTGCTAACGGTGAATTAAAAACCTTAACCAAAGAGCGTATTTGGCTAGAAATAGAAAAGACAATCCAAGATAAAGGTTTGGGGCACTTTCTACATACCATTTGGAGGCTCAGTGCGCTTGATGATGTCACTCCATATATCCCAAAATGGGATGAAGCAGCCTATGACAAATTCCAAAGCGCACTCTCTAGACTTGAAAAAAATGATGAGTTAGATGGGTTAGCACAATTCAGCCTTGCCTGTTACTTTTCGGGTACTAGCTTGATTCAGTTAGCGCAAGCAAAACGATTCAAAGTCCCTAATAGTTACATAGAAAGCAGCAAAGAGCTCATCACAAATCTCGATTTATTGAGCAAGGAAAATAAAACGCCGGATGATTGGCTTATTATATTACAAAATATTGACGCATGGCGCAGACCTGAGAAATTAGCGCGTTTTTGTTATATTTGTAGCAAGGTAAGTGATAATTTCCGCGTGCTTTGTGACAAACTTACACAGAACTTTTTAGCAACTCGCAACATAGACGTTCAAGAGATCATCGCAATGGGCTATCAGGGAAAGGCTATTCAAGAACAGCTCAAACTCAGACGCCTAAAAGCTATACAAAACTAGCCATCTACCGTGAAAAGATAGGTTGATTTTCAGCCTATCTTTAAAAGTTCCCACAAAAATGAGCTCCACAATATCAAACGCTCATTTTTAACACAGCAAATACTACATAAAAATTACAAATCCAGCTACAAATACGCTCAAAATTACCGCTAAAACTTATACCATTCCTATCAAATATAAAATTATTGTTTTCAAAACAATAACAGCATTTGTAAACACTCACTAACCGTAAATAAAAGATGACACAAAGACTCAACACAACCATATGATTAATAAGAATAAAATCAAAACAGGAACAGCAAAATCACATATTACACCTTTTATAAACATCATACACATTTAGACAAAAGCCATATTTAACAATTGTTTATGGTAAAAACGCTGCACCTATATTGCGATATCTCCTCTTTCAAATGTATGGAAAGAGTTGACCGTCGTTATAAACAAAGTAAATAAGGGTCAAAATGTTGAAGAAGTTAAATCTAGTTACCGCGGGTATCCAAGTTGCTTTAGTGGCCGGTGCCGTAAGTAGTTCAGTAGCTGTTGCAAACGAGCAGACAGAAGCAAAATCAGTAGAGCGTATTCAAGTTACAGGTTCTCGAATTAAACGTGTAAACCTAACTTCGCCGACTCCAGTTACCGTTATCGGTGGTGTGGAGCTTGAAAACCAAGGCATCACAAACGTAAATGACCTTTTAGCTGAAATGCCTCAAGCAACAGTTGGCCTATCTCCAGAGAATACTACTAACTATATCTATGCATCAGGCTTAAATACAACTGACCTACGTGGTTTAGGTTCAGAGCGTACATTAGTACTTGTTAATGGTCGTCGTTTTGTACCAGGCTCTGTTGGTGACACTGCGGTAGATTTAAACAACATCCCTACCTCTATTATTGAGCGCGTAGAAATCGCAACGGGTGGTGCAGCAGCAGTATACGGTGCTGACGCTGTAGCTGGTGTTGTAAACATCATCACTAAAAAGTCATTCGATGGTGTAGAAGTTGATGTGTCTACAGTAAAGCCTGAACAAAGCGGTGGTGAGGAATATTTCTTCTCGATTACCGGTGGTCAAGAACTAGAAAAGCTCTCTTTCATTACCTCTTTAAACTACACCAAAAATGAAAGCTACGCGAAACTAGACCGTGACTTCTTCAAGCGCGGCATGAGATCTATCTCTAACCCTGCAAATACAGGTGGTAGTGACGGTATTCCTGCTGATATCGAGTTTAATCACCCAACAGCACTTGGCTATTACTCAGAGCGTGGTGACTTCTTTGCTTGGACTGGTACAAAGACACGTGAAGCGTTTGAGAACCACCACTTCACTTTCGATGAAGACGGTACAATGCGTCCATTCGATTACGGTCTTGGTCTAATCGACGATCCAGCTCAACTTACTAATAAGCCAGTTCGTGCTGCAGGTCGTTACACCTACGACGAAGCAAACCCTGGTGATGCTATCTTCAGACACGGTTATAAAGATTATTTCCGCACACCTCTTGAGCGAATGATCGGTACTCTTTACGGTACATATGAGCTGAATGATGAACATGCACTAACATTTGATGCGACTTATTCTAAGACGGAAGCAACGACTGAAAGTAGCCCTGCATTCTTCTCACACACAATCCGTCGCGATAGCGCATTTGTAAACGATGCCATGGGTAAAGTGATGGATGACGCAGGTCTAGACTCTGTAACACTTTATCAAGCAAACGAAAACTTATGGGGTGACCGTAAGTATAACCAAGAGCGTGAAGTGTTCCGTTCATCAATTGGTGCTGAAGGCATCATTAACGATGACTGGAGCTACAGCACATACTTCCAATTCGGTCGTATCGAACAAGACACGCTGTGGACTGGTGAAGTTTATAAAAACAACCTAGCTAATGCGATTGATTCTGTATTAATCGATGGTCAAGTTGTGTGTGCTACCCGTGATGCTGACGGTAACGTGACTGGTGCACGTGAAGGTTGTGTACCATTCAACCCAATGGGTGCAACAAGTGCAACTCAGGAACAACTAGGTTACATTTCAACGACTGCAACTCGTTTTGCAAGACACGACCAAGCAGTATTTGGTGCAACGGTTGATGGTGTATTATTTGAATTACCTGCAGGTTACGTAAGTGCAGCGTTTACAGCTGAGCACCGTCGTGAAGTTGCTAAGATCCGTCCATCTGAAAACATGGAGCAGGGCCTTATTAAAGGTAACTCAAGCCTACCTATGGATGGCGAAATCGAAGTTAAAGAATTCTCAGCCGAGGTTTCTGTACCGCTACTGATGGATGAATTCCTAGCTACTGACCTTACTTTTGAAGGTGCATACCGTTACATGGATTACTCTGTAACAGGTGGTGACGATGCTTGGAAACTTGCACTAAACTGGGGTGTGACTGACGAACTACGTGTACGTGTAAACCGTTCTAAATCGGTACGTGCGCCAAACCTAGGTGACCTGTTTACTCCAAACTCTAAAACTTACAGCTCAGGCCGTGCAGACGTTTGTCGCGCAGATTCAATTGCAGAGTTAAGCAGTGACTACAAGTACAGAGATAACATCATCAACAACTGTCAAGCTGCTGGTCTAGCTGCGGGTTGGATGCCTTCTGATGAATGGTTATCTGGTGGTAGCTTACCTGGTTATATTCAAGGTAATACTGAGCTGAAAAACGAAGTATCTAATGACTACACTATCGGTGTAATTTACACGCCTGAATTTGCTGAAGGCTTGGATCTTACTGTTGACTACTGGTCATTTGAAATTGATGGTGCAATTGAATACTTTGGTCGTGACAGTATTAAGCTTTGTTACGAAGCATCTTCTTTAGACAACCCTTTCTGTGGTAACTTTGTACGTAATAAAGAAACTGGTGAAATTGAAAACTACTACTCGCGTCCAATTAACGCTGCACAAATCACCAAAAAAGGCATGGACTTTGAATCTGCATACAAATTTGACGCATTAAACGGTGAGTTTGCACTTAAACTAACTGCGACTTATTTGATTGAAGATAACCAAAACTCAACTGGTCGTGCGGAAGACTTCCGTAACTACATGGGTGAAACGGATGACGCACCACGCTGGAAAGGCCGTTTCAGCGCGCTATACACGCATGATGATTCTGCATACGTAGTAACAGTAAACTATCGCCACAGCACTGTTGAAGATAACGAGTGGACACCTGAAGATAACAACTTCAATGAGGTTTCTTCTTACACTACTGTAGATTTCATGTATAAAACTAACTTGGTTGAAGATCTACAACTACGTGTTGGTGTAAATAACGTATTTGATAAAGAGCCGCCTCGTACACCTTATACATACGATGACGGTGAATTCTTCGATGTTAAAGGTCGTCGTCTATCACTAGGTATGAAGTATAACTTCTAATCTGCTGTAAAATTACGATCCGAAAGCCTCCTTTTTGGAGGCTTTTTTATTTAGCCCCCACCTTTTATCGTATTTTCGACGCAATTGGACAAACTTGAGTATTCACCTTTCCCCGCTTATGATTTAATACTCATGTTAATTTTATTGTCATTAAGATTTCGTGTAGCAAGGCAGCTAGTTATCCATGAAAACAAGCAAGTTAAGTATTCGACTCCTTTGGTATATCACCCCGCTTGTGATATTACCCTTGCTGTTTCTTGGCGGATTTACGCTCACGAATGTAACTAGCTCAACGCAAAAACAAGCCAAGCTCATTGTTAGTCGTTTCGTTGAACAACAACAGCAGAAGATGTTCAATTATATTGAGATCTACCAGTCAACAACAAAACTGCTCTCAACCTCTCCAGTACTTAGTGACTTTCTTAATTCGGCCAACCTTGAAAGGATGGAAAAAACCAAGCGTTTAGGTGCACTGATGGATGTATTTGCCAGTTATAGTGAAGCCTACCCTGATATTATCAGCATCAATCTTTTATCTCCCAATGGCAGAAGCTCCGCATTTTATTCCAGTAACTTGGGCGAAGCGCCAAACCTCTACCCTTTCGCCAAACAGATCATGCAAAGTAACTTGCGCCAACATCAATTTATGGTTGCCTCAAGTGCAGGTACACAGCTGTATTTTGTCCAGCAAATCTACAGCGTAGATTACGAACTCAAGCAACCTAGACAACAAGGTTATATCGTCGTACAAGTCTCTCCTTCTCTTTTAAGTACCAGTATTCTCGAAGCACCGTACGACAATACGCTAAACCTATTAGTGAGTATTGATGGTGAAGTGTTATTCAGCTCAGATACGAACCTCATTGGCCACTACTTAAGCGCCAGTGAAATAGAAGAAATTGGTTATATTGCTGATCTTGGCCAATTAGACTCTACCGTTATTCATAGTATTGATAATGTGGAAAGGATGACCTACAGCGCGCAACTAAGCGGAGGCTACTTTTATATTTCAACGATCCCTAAATCGCTACTTTACCGCTCTGGTAAAACCATTAGTCTGATCACAGCATTGATCGTTATTTTATCTGTCGTTACATTGCCAATTTTGATTTTTATCGTGGTCCGCAACCTGTTGCTCAACCCCATAGAATTACTGGGGGAAGCGAGCCATAGAGTCGGAGATGGTGACCTAATGGTGGCGCTACCGGAGCATAACAGTGACGAAGTTGGCATCCTTTTTCGAGATTTCAACCATATGATCGGCCAAATTCGTACCTTTCAACGAGAGCTTGAGGATTACAAAGAGCACTTGGAAGAAAAAGTTGAAGACAGAACCAAAGAATTAGAAGAGACCAATAGCAAGCTAGAAGTTGCTATTGTAGAAGCCGAGCAGGCAAACCAGCTTAAAAGCCGCTTTTTAGCTAACATGAGTCATGAGATACGTACCCCGCTGACTGCTATTATGGGGTTTACCGAGCAGCTTATACAGCATCCTAATTCTCCAACCTCAAAACAGCACCTAGACACAATTTTAAGAAACTCTAAACACCTTTTAGAACTTATCAATAATATCTTAGACCTTTCGAAAATTGAGGCTGAAAAACTGGATGTGGAAGAATCAGAGGTCTTGGTAATGCCACTCATCAATGATATTGAATCCATCATTGAGCCGATGACGAATGAAAAACTACTGAACTTTTCCACAGAATTTATTCTACCCTTGCCTGACAAGCTTTACACCGACATTACTCGCTTAAAACAAATCTTGCTTAACATCGCAACAAACGCGGTGAAATTTACTGAGTACGGTGGCGTTCATTTAAAGGTGGAGTTTAGACCAGAATCTGAAAAGTTTATCTTTAGCATCAAAGACACCGGAATTGGCATGTCACAAAATGAGCTAGAGCGCGCATTTAAGCCTTTTGAGCAAGCCGACACAACAACAACTCGACGCTTCGGTGGCACAGGACTAGGTCTTTGTATTTCAAAGAATTTAGCACAACTGCTTGGTGGTGACGTGCATGTTCAAAGCCAACAAGGCACAGGAAGCTTATTTTCTGTTGAGGTCTCTGGTAATTTCAAAGAGCGCTCTTACTCTTGGCTAAACGCACTTGAGCGACCAAAACAACCGGATAACAGTAAAACCCATATTGCGGCGGTAAAAGAGCTTGATGCCAAAGTGCTTGTTGCGGAAGACAACCCCGATAACCAAGAGCTTATTACGCTGCTACTGTCTAACTGGGGCATAGTTCCTGATATTGCTAATAACGGTGCTGAAGCGGTTGAGATGGCGCTGGTTGAAGACTATCAACTGATATTAATGGATATGCAAATGCCAGTCATGGGTGGTGAAGAAGCAACGCAAATGCTCAGACATGCCGCCTATGATGGACCAATCATCGCGCTTACCGCCAACGTAATGAAACACGACATAGACAACCATATTAAAGCAGGGTGTGATGCTACTCTTGGCAAGCCGATAGATAAAGAATTGCTAGGTAAATTGCTACTAGAGTACCTTGAACTTCAAAATGACAAGTCCTCTTCATGGGATGCCTTATTAAAAACCGAAAAGTTCTTACAAATAAGTCGTAATTATGTCGAAAAGCTACCGTCACAGCTAGCTGAGCTGCAAAAGCTTTACGATAAACAAGAATGGGAATCTTTAAGGGCACTGGCACATAGTATCAAAGGCAGCGCGGGTTGCTTTGGCTTTATGAATATTCATGAAGCCGCAGGGGAACTAGAAACCAGTTTGCAAAAAACACAAAACAGTAATCGCCATTACTATTTGCTTAAGCTCACTGAGGCTATGCGCTATACCCTATCAATAGACCAGCCAACGGATAATAGTCACTTAGGCTAATGGTAAAGCCATGAGCATTGCATCTTCATGGCCATGAGTGCTTGGGTAGTAGTTTTTTCTCAAGCCCATTTCGACAAAACCATAGCGATGATATAACGCGATTGCTGCAGAGTTTGACGCTCTAACTTCAAGGAAGATATTTTCTGCTTGCAAGCTCTCCGCTTGCGCTAATAAATCTTCCATTAATGGCTTCGCGTAGCCCTTACCTTGGTAATTAGGACGAATACAAATATCCATCAAGGTTAAGTCTGGGCCCGCACGCTCAGCAACGTAGAAACCCACTAGCGTATTACCATCAACAATAGCCGTATTAAAGTAACGACCGTGAAGGCAAGACTGCATGGTTTTCTCACTCCAAGGAAAAGCATGACAAGCTTGCTCTACCTGCATAATCTCATTAAGTGGAAACTGCAGTAAACCACCTTGCTTAACTTGCATCTTGTTGACTCCAGATTAATTGCCACAACTCACGCTTTTGAGCTGTACTTAGTTGTGCACTTGGCAAACTCAATTGGTTATTCTCAAATGCAATCGTGTTGCCCATGACAACCTCAATTTTTCTACCCATGACCAATTCAAAGTCCTGCAACAAAACAGCCGGTAAAGCTATTTGCTGAAGCTCATTCACATCAGTAGCAACAACAGCGTTAGGGTCAAGATGTGCAAATGTAGAATTTAGCTTTAGCGGTACAATATCGAGAATATTTGCGTAAATCGGATTCATAGCTAAGCAGTTTAATTTTTTAGGGAGTTTACTTTGAAAATATGCGAAGTGCAAAATAAGAAGTGGCAGGGGCGGCAGGACTCGAACCCGCAACCATCGGTTTTGGAGACCGCTGTTCTACCAATTGGAACTACGCCCCTGCAATGTCGACGCATTATAATGAGCTTTTTAAAAAGGTAAAGTGAAAAATTACTTTTTTGATTCAACTGCTTCTAAAACAAGCAAAATGGCGAATATTTATCATATTCGCCATTTTCTTAAGCGGATGCTAACTCATTTTAGAGACATTACTCCCACTCACCCTCGGTAAGCTTACGTGTTATCCAATTACCTTTAAACAGCTTATGCCACCGTATCACAACTGCTTTATCCGACAGACGCTTAGCTTTTTTATCATCAACAGTGAGTATGATTACTCATCACGGCATAAGCACAGATATCAATACAAAACACGGAGCCCAACATCAGGAGCTTTTCTTCAACCCAATCCCAGCGGTGTTCATATGATTTTCCAGTAAATTTATCTTCACCGCACAGAAAGGCACGTCTTACGCAACGGGAGATACAGTGGTAGTATTTGGTGTCGGTTAAACTAATTTGTTTTTTACGGGCAGTAGCCATAGTTTGGTTTCCTCAATCCTTTGAGTGCAGAATTAAAGCTTAGGCGGTATCTTTGGAAGGTGCAAACTTAGTGGTGGGTGTCAGCGTTTTACTCCCATTAAGACAATCTACTCCACCCGCAGCTTTGGAAACGTGTTACGACTCCCGCCGCACTCAAAGCTTCATTAATCACACGCAGCTCAAATAGTAAGTAAGAAAACAAATAAAGAAAAAAGTATAAGACCTATAAAACTCATAAAAACATGATCATCATCATTAACTTCAAAAAAAAACAAACAGAACCAAAACACCAAACACTGTTAACAAAAGTAAACCTGTGGCAGTATTTAAGCTCTTTCACCATCGTCAACTAGATTAAGTTAAGGAAAGCTATGAACTTCAATGAATACCTATACGTACCCACGATAAGAACACGCCTTGCAGAGATGCAAGGTGTTGCAGAACTAAAAAGCAACACTAAACAAAAAATACTGCCATTTGTTGAGCTTTCAAAAGCGCATCAAGTTAAGCAAGCAGATAAAGTATTTGAAAAGTGGAACAAAGCCTTTCTTGAACCGGCAATAATCTCTATTGCAAACGACAAACCTATCAGGGTTGAAGAGTACGACACGCTTTTAGAAGATTCTAATAATTTTAAAAACTGGCAAGTGTTCTTAGATCAACTGGCAAACGTTAACCCCAATATCATTCCAGCAGCACAAATTACCTCTAATTGTTCTCGCAGAGCCTTCCTTGCACAATTAAAAGACTTAGAATCTCGCTTTGGACGAGTAGTACTAAAAGTAAATCCGAGATCAAAACGAGAGTATCAAGCCGCTATTTACGCTGCATCTGCAATTACATCGATAGAAAAATTACTAATCATTATTGAAAACGGTCAAATAACCCCTGAAAATCAAAATAAATCTTTAAATTCAACTACAACTCTATTAAATGCCTTGCGCCAAGAAGACCAATCGCTCGAAATTGTTACATCAGCATCGAGCTTTCCTAAATCATTCCCGCCATATACCACAAATAAAGCCAAATCATACGGCGAAATTCCAATTTTAGAGTGGCAAAATTATCATTCTTTTGGAGGTAAAGATGTTGCAATCTATGGAGACCATGCCTCTATACATGCAATGTTTTATGAGGCCAGAAGAGCCACCTTTGTAGCTCGTGTTGACTATCCAACACCTGGCACTTGGATTTTTGAACGCCGCCAACTTGAAAATAAAGATGATCCTAGAGATGTGAAATATACAGAAGCTTCACGAGCCATAATTCAAAATGAATGTTGGGATGAAGAACTTGAAGCTTGGGGTAAAGATATAATTATTAAGTCAGCCGAAGGTATTTTAGATAAATTCAAGTCTCAGTCCAAATGGATATCTGTACGTGTTAACTTACACATTGAAAGAACCATAGAGTTCCTAGAGCAAGACATCATTGGTGTACCATTAAGCGATTTTGATGAAACATGGGAAGAGGAAGGCGAGTGGTAACATCTCTAATGATATAATAGCTTATAATCCCTTTACAACGACCTTAAAAGTAAAGGTATTTTTAGGTAAACTGTATCTGCTCGTACCTGGATCTACAGTTTAGATAAAGATATTTTTACGTCACTCACGAGTATCAAAATGAACTTATACCGTTAGTCAGAAATTATCACTTTTACCTTCATGGTTATATTAATCTTTACGCTCGTAATTCACGGCGACTTAAGTGCTAACTTTAAAAGCATTAAAATGATACCGTGTTGAATTTTTGTACATCAATATTAATTTGGAAAAAATGAATTCAAATTTTGAAAACTTTTTTGAAGAATTCAGAAAAGAAAAAATAAAAAAATCCATTGGTTTTATTTGCAAGAAATGTAATTCCACTGCACTCTACTTTAAAACAAATAATAAGGATTACAATAATTTAGAACAAAACTGTGTGATATGTTCAAAAAAAAGCACCAAAGGACTTATTTTAGAAGATTTTATTTTTACACTAGATAGAAATATACCGAACCACTATGAATTAGTTGAAAAAAACACATCTGATTCAATTCCCCTTGAAGATGTAGTATCTAGATTTACATATAACAATAAGGAATTTACAACTAAAATTTCAAATTTGCTATGTGATAAAACACCAGAATTCTTTAAAGCTGAAGGGCGATATAAAGAGACTGTTGATGATGAAACCATTGAAAAATATAAAGAAGAATCCAAAACTGAGTGGCATGAAATATCAAATGATGTAAAACATAACCGTCGATTCACTAACAAAAAAGCAATTCAATTTTATGAAGGTTTAATTAATAATTGCTTTTTAAGTATTGATGAAAATGATGAAAATTTCAACTCTGCCCTAACAAAAATAGATAAAGGAGTAAGTTTCTTTAGAGGGAGAATAGTAAAAGATGATTCTCAAAAAGATACCTTTAGAAAAAATCCAAAAAAAGAGCTAGGTGCACCTCCAGAAAACTTATCCGCAAGTAATCGGATGAGTCCTTCAGGAATATCTTTTTTGTATACCGCTGGAGATTATGAAACTGCCATTGCGGAATTACGTCCTTATGTCGGTGATACCATTGCAATTGGGGAGTTTGTATCTACTAAAAAATTGAACTTTTTTGATTTCACGCTGTTAGAAACGATTAAAATAAAAAAGTTTAATATTCTTGAAGACCCAAAAAATGAAAAAAACATAAGGAATAGGTACTTATTAAATGAATTACATAAGTTTGTTTCTAAGCCAGTTAGGCCGACGGATGTTACATATATAGATCTTCAGATTTTATCTGAAACCATCCGGAATTATCAAGAAGGCATGTTTGATGGAATTATATTCGAATCATCTCAACGCGCAGGAGGTCTTAATTATGTTATATTCGGTGATTATGACGAAAAAGAAAACGCTAAAGATTATTATGTTTCATTAGACAGCGATTCCAATGTAAACTTTTATAAAGTTAGAGAGATTTTAACAAAAACTGAAAAAATTAATAATTAATAATTAATAATTAATAAGCTATTTCACGTTTTATAGAAGTTAACAAGAAGGTTAAAAGTGGTTCGGCTCTCTCAGTATTATTACTATGAATTGATTTTCGTGATTAGGTTTCATGCATTGCGTGTCTTCACACCTCAATTAGTCGTTTCTATTGTCTTCAAGTGCATCTATATGAATGTTAGATTTGATTGAGTGCTATTAGTCAAATCTAACAGGTCAAACTATGGCTCATTCAGATTAACAAGCCTTACTCTTTTTCACTCTAGGTATAACAAAAACAGGCTTTTCAGAAATCATTCCAAACTGCTTCATGGTTTTTGTTACATCAACTGCACCAGCCTCTACCAATTGCTCATTATCAGGCAAGTCCCACCGATCAATCGCATCATCTGTACATTCTACAGTTTCACTAGCAATTAACTTATTTGGACTCAACATATCTAAGTCGTCAATTGAAGTAAAATCACCACGGGCAGAAACAAAGTTATCATGCGTAACTTTGTACTTAGACTTCAAATATTCAAGCACAACTGAACGCCAGAAAGTAATTGGTAACTTACTATACTTTCCATACAGTTCTTGAAGGGTGTCAGCATGAGAACATGCAATCCCCCTATTTCTTAAAGCTCTTACTAGTTCGCGCTTATCAACAAACGATAAGAATCGGCTTGCAGTGTTAATACGGTCAATTTTACCTCGCCTTCTAATTTTTATTTTTGGTGTTCGAGCATCAGCAAAATTAAGTTCAACAACTTCCACTCTGGGTGGCAATATTTGCTTTGCTTTTTCGGTAAACTTTGGAGAGCAAATCAAAGTCACTTTATCAAAAAAAGTCAGATACGTTTGTATCTGCCCTTCCAGTCTAGTCAAACTATCGGCATCACTTTTTATTTCAAACGCTTGTAATTTACCATTAGCAACTACTAAATCAGCTCTGCGACTAAAATCGTCAACTGGTAACTCATTTATCAACACAGCATCTTTGCAAAGCTCTCCTCTTGCAATTAACCAGTCAATTGCAGCCGCTTTAAATTCAGACTCTTTAAACATTATTAATCCATTATCGGCATGCTAAGTACAAAATTAGTACAGTTAAAATATATAACAATAAGTGATAACTTGCGCATTCTATCTATTTCAATAGTAGCTTTGCAACTATCCAACCAAATCCCTAAACTCAACTTTAAACACTCCCTCAATTAGCCCAACTGTAGTGGTGGGTGTCAGCGATTTGAGTGGTAGTATTTGTGACTTGCTGTTATTGCAACTGGATATTTTGCACCTAATTTAGTAATTATTTTAATACCAACTTGCTTTATTAAGTGGTCTATTTTTAGGCAAGAAACAAGTTACAGCTTCACCATAATCGGTTTGATATATGTGAAGTGAGGTGCTGTGTAGCCACGGCCTCCAAAAAAATAGCAGGCCAGCATCACGATGAACATCACTGCGAAGAAACCAAATACCTCCGCAAGGTTTTTTTATGAAAGTAAAAATTCATAAAAAAGGCCAGTCAGAAATACTGGCTGGCCTTTTATTAATCTAACGAAAGCTAGGTTAGGTTTTTACAACCAAGCTTATTCCCACTCGATTGTCGCTGGCGGCTTACCTGATACATCGTAAACCACGCGAGAAATACCATCGATTTCATTGATGATACGATTTGAAACGTGGCCTAGTAGCTCGTATGGTAAGTGTGACCAACGTGCCGTCATAAAGTCGATAGTTTCAACACAGCGTAGTGAGATCACCCAATCGTATTTACGTGCATCACCCATCACGCCAACAGAGCGTACCGGTAGGAACACGGCGAACGCTTGAGACACTTTGTGGTATAGATCCGCTTTATGTAGCTCTTCAATGAAGATAGCATCAGCACGGCGCAGTAAGTCACAGTATTCTTTCTTGATTTCGCCAAGTACACGAACACCAAGACCTGGACCTGGGAACGGGTGACGATAAAGCATGTCATACGGCAGACCAAGCTCTAGGCCAATCTTGCGAACTTCGTCTTTAAATAGTTCACGTAGTGGCTCAACCAGACCAAGCTCCATATCTTCAGGTAATCCACCCACATTGTGGTGAGATTTGATCACATGCGCTTTACCGGTTTTTGATGCTGCTGATTCGATAACATCAGGGTAAATTGTACCTTGTGCTAGCCATTTCGCGTTTAGGCGCTGGCTGGCTTGCTCATCGAACACTTCAATAAAGGTGTGACCGATTGCTTTACGTTTGTCTTCAGGGTCGTTTAAGCCGTTAAGCGCGTTAAGGAAACGCTCTTCAGCTTCTACCTTGATGATGTTCAGACCAAACTTATCACCGAACATATCCATTACTTGCTGGCCTTCGTTCAAGCGCAGCAGGCCGTTATCAACAAATACACAGGTTAGCTTATCACCAATCGCACGGTGAATAAGCATTGCAACCACTGATGAATCAACACCACCAGATAAGCCAAGGATAACTTCGTCATCCCCTACTTTCTCTTTGATACGCTCAATTGCATCTTCAATGATTTGCTCAGGCGTCCATAGTTTTTCACAACCACAGATATCAATTGCAAAGCGCTCTAGTAAACGCAGACCTTGCTGAGTGTGCGTTACTTCTGGGTGGAACTGTACACCATAGAAACGCTTTTCTTCCCAAGACATTGCCGCATGAGGACAAGTATCCGTTTTCGCTGAAGTTTTGAATGTATCTGGAATTTTAGCAACTTTATCGCCATGGCTCATCCACACGTCTAGGTAACCTGCACCATCTTCGATGTGATCTTCAATCGCTTCAAATAGCTTACAGTCGCCTACTTTCTCTACTTTTGCGTAGCCGAATTCTTTTTTATCTGAGCTATGTACCTGACCACCAAGCTGCATTGCCATCGTCTGCATACCGTAACAGATACCCAGTACAGGCACACCGGCTTCGAATACGTAATCTGGTGCTTTTGGGCTACCTTCAAGCGTTGTTGACTCTGGGCCACCTGATAGAATGATACCTTGAGGATTGAACTCACGGATTTGCTCTTCTGTCACATCCCAAGCCCAAAGCTCACAATAAACACCAATTTCACGTACACGACGTGCAATTAGCTGAGTGTATTGCGAACCAAAGTCTAAGATCAAAATTCGGGAATCGTGGATATCTTTGCTCATTGATAATCTCGTTAGTTAGGAACTAAACAGGATAAAGCCGCATTGCGTCTCTATCAAAAGTAATAAGGGCTAGCAACTTGCTAGCCCAGAAACACGCCTTGAGGCTTAACCCATACGGTAGTTAGGCGCCTCTTTGGTGATCTGCACGTCATGTACGTGAGACTCACCCATACCCGCAGAGGTCACACGTACAAACTGCGGCTTAGTATTTAATTCAGTGATGGTTGCACAACCAGTTAGACCCATTGCACTGCGAATACCACCAATTTGCTGATGGATAATCGTTGCGATTGGTCCTTTGTATGCTACGCGACCTTCGATACCTTCAGGTACTAGTTTGTCAGCAGCATCACTCTTCTGGAAGTAACGGTCAGACGAACCTTCTTTTTGGTTCATCGCACCAAGTGAACCCATACCACGGTAAGACTTGTAGTAACGGCCTTGGTATAGTTCAACTTCACCAGGAGACTCTTCAGTACCCGCTAGCATTGAACCGACCATTACGCATGAAGCACCAGCAACTAGCGCTTTTACGATATCACCAGAGAAACGGATACCACCGTCAGCAATCACTGGAATATCACGACCTTTTAGGCCTTCTACTGCATCAGAGATAGCAGTAATTTGCGGTACACCACAACCCGTAACGATACGAGTAGTACAGATAGAACCTGGGCCGATCCCCACTTTAACAGCATCTGCACCAGCATCAGCCAATGCAATTGCACCTTCAGCTGTTGCTACGTTACCTGCAACGATTTGTAGTTCTGGATATACTTCACGTGTCGCTTTAACACGGTCAATAACACCTTGAGAATGGCCATGAGAAGTATCGATTAGTAGTACATCAACACCCGCTTCAACCAAAGCTGCAATACGCTCATCAGTACCAGCACCAACACCAACAGCAGCACCAACACGAAGACGGCCTTGCTCATCTTTACATGCGTTTGGTTTATCTTGCGCTTTTTGGTAATCCTTAACAGTGATCATGCCTTTTAGTGCAAATGCATCATCAACCACTAAGATTTTTTCGATACGGTGTTCGTGCATTAGGCCAAGGATCTCTTCACGAGATGCGCCTTCTTTTACTGTCACTAAGTCATCTTTCTTAGTCATGACCGTTGAAACTGCTTTTTCTAGCTTAGTTTCGAAACGCATATCACGGCTAGTCACAATGCCTTCAAGTTGGTTGTTTGCACCAACAACCGGGAAACCTGAGAACCCTTTGTCCTGTGCAAGTTCCATTGCTTCTGCAATCGTAAGATCAGAAGTAACTGTCACAGGGAAAGAGATAATACCCGCTTCATACGTCTTAACTTTACGTACGTTGCGAGCTTGTTCTTCGATAGTCATGTTTTTGTGGATAAAACCAATACCACCTTCTTGTGCCAGAGCGATCGCTAAGCGCGCTTCTGTCACTGTATCCATTGAAGCGGAAACAAGCGGTAAGTTTAATTCAATCCCACGAGTCAAACGCGTTTTCAGGTTTGCTGTGTGAGGAAGAACAGTTGAATGAGCTGGTACTAAAAGTACGTCGTCAAAGGTAAGGGCTTCTTTTGCAATTCTTAGCATGTTCGCGGCTTCTCTCAAGTGAACTGAGTATAAGGAATTGCGTGCGAATTTTATCAGCGTTCCTTATGGGAGTAAATAAAATTTAGCAAAAAATGTGATAAAGTGACTGTGAAT
Organism: Pseudoalteromonas sp. OF7H-1; assembly: GCF_022347825.1. NCBI lineage: Bacteria > Pseudomonadati > Pseudomonadota > Gammaproteobacteria > Alteromonadales > Pseudoalteromonadaceae > Pseudoalteromonas > Pseudoalteromonas sp. OF7H-1. The sequence goes on from NZ_JAKRFX010000020.1 coordinate 48,273, forward strand.
TTTTTATGGAGGCCAACATGGGATACCCCAATAATAATAAAACCTATTCTGTATCAAGACTTAACAGAGAAATACGCGCGCTCTTAGAACAAGGTTTTGCCTCTGTACAACTCACCGGAGAAATTTCAAACTTTGTTGCTCCGGCCTCCGGGCATTGGTATTTTTCTCTAAAAGATGACAAAGCACAGATAAAAGCGGCCATGTGGCGAGGTAATAATCGTTACTGTAACCACCGCCCTGCCAATGGTCAGCAGGTAATGGTACAAGCTAGAGTGTCAGTGTATGAGCCACGAGGTGACTATCAATTGATAGTCGAGCAAATGGCCCCCGCCGGTGAAGGCTTGCTCAAGCAACAGTTCGATACCCTAAAAATGCAGCTGGCAGCAGAAGGCCTGTTTTCGGCCAGTCACAAAAAACCTTTGCCAAGTGTCATTAATCGCGTGGGGGTCGTCACTTCAGCGACAGGGGCTGCCATCAAGGATATTTTGACTGTACTAAAACGCCGTGCCCCACAGTTACAGGTCGTTATTTATCCGGCCCTAGTGCAAGGCGATGAAGCCAAGCAGCAGATTTGCAAACAAATCGCTCAGGCGAATGCTAGACGCGAGGTAGACGTATTGATCGTTGGCAGAGGTGGCGGCTCATTAGAAGACTTATGGAGCTTTAACGAGGAATCAGTCGCGAGGGCCATTTTTGCCAGCTCAATTCCGGTGATAAGCGCTGTGGGCCATGAAATAGATACTACCATTTCCGACTATGTTGCAGATGTCAGAGCGCCAACCCCATCGGCGGCCGCAGAGCTAGTGAGCCCGGACTCAGAAGCGCTAAAATTGCGTACTTCGCAGTTACTACAATATCTCAATCAGGCTTTTAAGCGTCGCCTTGAAGGTGCATCACAGCGTTTAGCAAACTTTGAAGCCCGACTGCAGTTACAACACCCTAAGAATCAACTTATGCAGCAAACACAGCGAGTTGATGAGTTAGAACAGCGATTAATTCGTGCTCAAGCCCATCACTTACGTCAAAAGCAATCGCAATTTCATCTGTTGCAGCATAGATTTGATCGATTACATCCAGAACAAAGGATCGCTCAGTTCAAGCAATTGGTCGCACAACTCGGTGATAAGTTGCAGTATGCAATGGAGCAAAAGCTTAACACGCAAAGACACCAACTCGCGGTATCAAGCGCAAAACTAGACAGCGTCAGTCCACTGGCGGTATTAGCTCGAGGCTATAGTATCGCAAAGCAAGAAGATAAAGTGATTAAGTCAGTGGCGGATGTCGACCCAGAAAAGCCGATAGTTACACAACTAGCTGATGGTGAGGTGGTGTCTATGGTAAAAGCAACCCAATAAGCGTATATAAAAATGGGGAAGTGATTTCCCCATTTTTAATCTAATAACCTTACAACATCGCTGAAGTGATAGACTCATTTTCGAGCTTATCATCATCTTCTAGGAAGTTTTGGTTCATACTCTCTGCAGGGCATGGGCATGATGGCTTACCAACCACCTTAGCTGGGATCCCCACTACCGTAGTGTGCGGTGCAACAGGGCTAAGTACAACGGAACCTGCACCAATTCGAGCTCCCTCGCCTACTTCAATGTTGCCAAGTACTTTGGCACCAGCACCAATCAATACACCGGCGCGGATTTTCGGGTGACGATCACCCTGCTCGTTACCCGTACCACCAAGTGTGACTGATTGCAGAATAGAAACATTATCTTCAATAACCGCGGTTTCACCAATGACTATACCAGTCGCATGGTCAAACATAATACCATGACCGACTTTACAAGCAGGATGGATGTCAACACCGAATACTTCAGAGGTTCTGCTCTGTATAAAGCGAGCCAGCTCTTTTCTGTCTTGACGCCATAAGCAGTATGCCAATCGATGTGCTTGGATTGCATGAAAACCTTTCAGATTTAAAATTACGTTGAGATAACTATCGGCAGCTGGGTCGCGATCTTTAACGGCTTTTATATCATGTGCAACATGAGTCAGCATGGTATCGCAGTGTACAAAGGCCTGATCAAACAGCTCGCGAATTGTAAATGCTGACACCACGGCATCCGCCAACTTATTTGCAACGATAAAGCTTAATGCAGCACCAAGACACTCGTGATTTAAAATACTCGAGTAAACGTGACTAGCAAGCAATGGCTCGCGAGCAACCAACTCATTGGCTTCTTCGCGTAACTTATTCCAAATCTCATGTCTCATGTGACGAACTTCCGATAATACTGATACTTCTCATAGTGTAACGCTTAGAGTCATTAAGTGTCATGTATTATAAAAAATCAGGCTTCAAACACTTGGTTATATCTAATAACCAACCAACATATTTTAGTCCGGTTTTAAACGCCTTCAGTTGGACCAAAGATTCTTACAATTTTGCACTGTCGAACTGAACAGATCTTCGTATAATAACGCTCCATTGAATACTACCAACGCGGGATCGCTAATATGTCGATAAAGATCAAGACAACGGATACCAACAAACCAAATGGCACAGGGCTTGCGCGGATAATCAAAGCAACGCATTGCTCAGCGAAAGGAATGAAAGCAGCCTATAAAGAAGAGTCGGCATTTAGACAAGAAACGTGGTTACTGGTGGCAAGTCTTCCTTTATCAATCATATTGGCGCAAAGTATTGCTCAGTGGGCCTTATTGGTCAGTAGTGTACTGTTGATATTGGTCATAGAACTTATCAACTCGGCAATCGAAGCACTGACAGATCGAGTGAGTACCGAGCATCACTTACTATCTGGTCGTGCAAAAGATATGGCATCAGCGGCCGTTACGCTGACATTATTAATTAGCTCATTAATTTGGATAGCTGCCGCAGTGGAGTGGTTCAACACCATAACCTAAAATTACGCGTGGTTTTGACACAAAAAAATGGCGGCTAAATTTTTAGCCGCCATTTTTTATTAAGCTGAATAATCGTTATTCAAACACTTTTTCTACATCTAACGTTTTAATATTCTTACTTGGAATATTTAGCGGGTATGTAGCAATTTCAGCATCTTCAGCCAGTAATACATCAGGCTTTTTCGTGTTATAAGTCATAGGAGATGACTGCTCAGCACTTAAACGCTGCGCCATATCTTTTGCATCACCAGTGATAAACACATAGTGAATATCTTCGCTCTGCAAGTTCTCTTTGATAACGCGATTGATGTCTTCAACAGACAGCGACGCTAGCTGCTTTGTCACATAGGCAACAAATTCATCGGTGTTGTAGAACTGGCTATCAAGTGCATAACCTAGCTGTCTATCTTGGCTCGCCACCATTTGCGGCACAAAGTTGATTAAGAAGTTACGTGTTGCTTCAAAGTCTGCTTTGCTCATCCCTTCTTTGATCAGCTTATCGAGTTCAAACAATGCGGTACGCGTTGCAAAATGGGCATCGTTATTAGAACGAAGTGGGCGTAACCAAACTTGGAAAATTTGCTCACTACGACCTAAGTTTGCATCCGGCTTAGTTTGGAACATACCACGAGGGAAGTATTCGATATATGCATAATCACCATAGTTCATACCACGCACCTGACGGATACGCTGGTACAAGTGGCTGTTTGAACTGCGGTGCTCACCAAAGTATGAACGCACTAACCAAAGCGCAGCCCAGTCTTTACTGCTACGAACCGTGTCGATTGGGAAACCAAAAGACACCGCTGTTGATTTTGCATTCTTTTCTACGATGGTTGCGTGATGACCAGATAGCTTAGGCGCATCAGGCACTTGTAAACGTGCTTCTTCACCTTTAGGTAAAGCCGTAAGGTCGTTAAACATCGCTTCTTTTAGCTGTTTATCGAGTGCACCAGTAATACCCACGTTGAGTTTAGCTTGAGTAAATTGCTGAGCATAAAAAGCCTTAACGTCATCTAAAGTGATTGCTTCTAAGTCTGATAAATCACCAAAGTTATAGCTTTCGTATGGGTGGCCTTTGTACAGCTCGTGATAAAGCACTTCTTTACCTAGCTCTTCATCATTTGACGCTTTCAAACCAGCCTTAATGCCATCGATTAGCTCTTTTTTCAGACGTTTAAAATCATCTTCTCTGAACCCTGGGTTCAAAAGCTGCTGACTCACAATGCCATACCATTGATCAGCATTGTCTTTATGAATACGACCACGTAAAGAAATCATTTCTTTATCGATTTGATAACCAAAGCTACCAGCAATCGGGTACAGCGCCTTTTGAATTTCTTTGTATGATTGCGACTCACTTCCACCATTGGCAATCATAGCCGCAGTAAGCGCAGCAAGACCTTTTTTACCTGCAGGATCGGCAGCAGCACCTGTGTAAAAAAGAAAGTTCACATCCACCAGCGGTGAGTTATTGGTCTTGTCTAATACGTTGAAATAACGCGTTACTGGCTTGTCCATTTTTGCCACTAACTTGTCTAAGTTAACTTCCTTATCAAAACCAGAGACAGACTCAAGTGCAGACATAGTCACCGTTGTGCGGCTGCTGTCCACAAAGTATTTATTGGCAATATCACGAATATCTTTTGCAGTGACTTTATCAGCACTAGCATATAGCGCATTCACCACTTCAGGATCACGCTCAAAATGCATGTAGCTCGCGAGTGTCGAAGCAATAGATTGTGATGAGTCAAGGCCGTTAATAAAGCTGTACTTTAGGTTTGATTTAAGTGCAGCAAGTTTATTTTCATCTACCAGCTCTGTGCGTGCTTTTGCGTAAGTGTTATTGATTGCATCACGCACTGTCGCCAAATCTTTTTCATCTTCTACTTTAACGAAAACATGTAGAAGACCAGGGTCTTTGGTTTCAGGGTTATAGGTAAACATTTGGCTTGCAAGCTGTTTGTCTACCACTAGCTCTTGATACAGCGCTGAGTTTTCAGAGAAATAAAGCTGCGAGATCAGATCAAGTGCCGCTCGGTCTTTTTTCTTCGGCTCCCATGCAGCGCCTTTATACGAAACTAGCAACCAGTGACCCGGTAAGCCATCATATTTTTCGTGAACGTAACGCGCTTTGTCTTGCTTTGGCTCAACAGGAATATCGGCTTGGTAGTCACCCTTTTTCCAATTACCCCAATGCTTCTTCACCATAGCCATAGTTTCTTTAGGATCTACATCACCTACGATCACAAGTGATACATACTCAGGCTTATAAAAACGCTCAAAGAAGGTTTTACCATAGGCCATCTGATCTGGCATTGCTTCGATGTCTTCAAAAAAGCCCATTGTCGTGTGTTTATAGGTATGCTTGTCAAATGCTTCTTTTCTTACCGCAGAAAGCAGTTTTCGAACTGGGCTAGCATTATTTTTAAGGTACTCACCTTTAACAGTTAGTGCCTCAGTACGAAACTGCTCTTCACTGTAAGTTAGGTTTTGAAAGATATCCGCTTCAATTTCTAATACTTTATCTAAATGCTGCTTTGAGAAATTTAGGTGGTAGTTCGTGTAATCATTGGTGGTGTAAGCGCGATTATCAACACCTGAATTTTTCAAAATGTCCGAATAAACGTCTTGTGGATACTTTTCTGAGCCTTTGAACATCATATGCTCAAAGAAGTGAGCAAAGCCGGTTTTACCCGCTTCAACTTCATTACGCGAACCAACAGAAACCGGAATTTGTAGCGATACCACATCAGGATAGTTAGTTTTAACTACCATGACGCGAAGGCCATTTTCTAGCTCTTCCAAAACATAATCTTGGGCGAATACTTTATTGGATTGGGCAGCTTGAGTACTTACAGCTGACTGTTGAGCTTGGTCTGAATTCGTCGCTGCGCAGCCACTAAGCGCTAAGCTTACGGCAAAGCTGGTTGCTAGTAATTTGAATTTCATGAATTTGGTCCTAATCATATTTTTTATTCTAAGTAAGTCGTGTTCACTTACGTTAGCAAACCTCCTGATTATGCCCCAAAGTCATACTAATTCGCTAATTTCCAAGGTGATTTACCACCCTAATGTGTAAACAAATATGAAATTTTGGTTTGAGCGCTTGAGATAAATTCATAATTATTGAAATTCTTTCATTAAAAAAATCTATCTAGACGTCTAAATGGCTGCTATATTAGTAAAGAGATACAGAAATGCTTTTGTGGAATGAGGATTATGGCTTTAACGCTTCAAGAGAAAATCATTGACCCTAACCAAGGGGTATATTTAATTGGTACCACACCACCTAAGATTGGCACCGACCCAGAGCAGCTAAAATCAATTGCCGCTAAGCTTTTGGGCCGTTTACATGAGATTGAATACGACGGCGTGATCATCTATGACATTCAAGATGAAAGCAGTCGTACTCAAGTACCACGCCCATTTCCTTTTAAGCACACCGTTGATCCGTGTGAATATAGTCAGTTGATCCGCGAATTGTCGCACCTTGATGTAATTACGTATAAAAGTGTGGCACAGCGCGACAGTGAAGCTTTTGGCGATTGGTTAAGCAGCACCAAACAGCAGTATGGGTTAAACAATCTCGTATTAGTGGGCAGTCCATCTTCACAAGGCGATATTAAGTTACCGCTTTCTGAAGCCTATGATGTACTGAAGCATCATCAAGATAACTTTTTCTTAGGTGGTGTAACGATTGCAGAGCGCCACGCCAGTAAGCGTAATGAACACGAAAGATTAATTGATAAAACAGAGCAAGGCTGCCAATTTTTTGTTTCCCAAGCAGTGTATGACGCTCAAGCAACCATAGATCTTATCACGAGCTATGCTCGCACCTGTAAACAGCAAGGGCAAACACCAAAACGCATTATTCTTACCTTTACTCCATGTGGTGGGGAAAAAACCTTGCAGTTTATGGAGTGGCTGGGGATCTCAGTACCAGAAGCAACCAAATGGCGCATGTTAGATTCAGAAAACACACTAAGTGAGTCAATTCGTATTTGTAGAGAGAATCTAGATCAAATCTTAAAAAGCTGCTCACACCTAGATATTTCTCTTGGCTTAAATATTGAGAGCTTAACAAACCGAAAAGAAGAAATTGACGCGTCGATAAACCTTTATCGACTGTTGAAGGCGACCATGGAATTATGCCTTGCGGAAAAGCAAATTGCTTAATGCAGTCTAGGGCCTGTTGATCTTCCAAGTTTGTTTTTGCAGCAGTTTGATTGGTATTTATACAAGACAGAGCCTGCGTAGCATAGTCATTCTATGTAAGTCTGGCGATAACATAGTAGAAATGCCAATCAAGCGCTGCCCTTTGGGTTCACCTGAGTGCGCTTTGTTCATTGTTGCTCAACTTTTGCCTAGATTACTAGGCGGCAAGTCGAGCGTCGCGACCAAAACACACTCAGAAGAACAAAAACCAAACAGCGAAGGCCAACAGGCCCTATAGCCAGCTTCATCAAGCTGGCTTTTCTGTTAACCTTGCTGGATTATTCAAAGCCCAGATTAACTTAGGCTCAAGAAAGCGATTAATCCCACCCCAAGTAACAAGCGGTAAATGACAAATGGCATCATGCCCATGCGCTCTATGATTTTCAGAAAAAAGAAGATACAGGCATAAGCTGAGATAAACGACAGTGCTGCACCACTTAATAGCGCATTCCAATCAACCACTTCATCGCCGGTAGCAAGCTCTAAACTGTAATACAGTCCCATCATAGAAATGACCGGAATAGACATTAAAAACGAAAAGCGCGCCGCACTTTTCTTATCAAGCCCGAGTAATAAACCTGCAGTGATGGTAATGCCTGAACGCGATGTGCCGGGAATAACAGCGGTAATTTGTGCAAGCCCCAATATCAGCGCGCTTTTCCAGTTTAAGGCAAATTCGTCTTTGATTTGTTTCGCTTTCACATCGGCATACCAAAGCAGTAAACCAAATACTATCGTCGATGTTGCAATCACCCAAGCACTACGTAAGTAAACTTCTACGATGTCTTTAAGTAATGGGGCTAAGATCACGAATGGAATGGTGGCAACCACAATACACCAAGTCAGCCGGCTTTCTTTCGAGTGCGTACCTGAGAATGACTTGAACCATCCTGCCAGTAGGCTAACAATGTCTTGTCGAAAATAAATAACGACAGCCAGCAAAGTACCAACATGAACAGCAACATCAAAGGCAAGACCCTGATCTTGCCAACCTAGTACCTGTGAAGGTAGCAGTAAGTGGGCAGAACTCGAAATAGGTAAAAATTCAGTGAGACCTTGAATAATTGCAAGGACGACAATCTCAATAAAGCTCATTGCTTGGGAAACTCCACTTTCCATAATTTTTGAGTTGGGTTGTGATACTCCTGCCATAACTGAGCAATGGTTTTACCCTCAACAGGATGGATAAAATCAGGAGCTAGTTCAGCTAATGGCTGAAGCACGAAGGCATTTTTGGTTATTTCATCCCGAGGCAACTGAGCGGGTGATGAACAAATAAGGTGATCATAAAAGAGAATATCGAGATCTAATGTGCGTGGACTAAACTTCTTTTCACTACAGCGACGACCATGATCGTATTCTATCAACTTGAGCAGTTTATACACTTCGTCTAAAGACAGCTGTGTTTGTGCAGCAAAGACCGAATTATAAAAGTTATTTCCTGCAAACCCGACGGCTTCACTCTCAAAAACACTCGAATGTTGAAAATCCGGAAAGTGTTTTATCAATATCCTCAAACCACTCAGCAAATTTTTTTCTTTTTCTATGTTTGAGCCGAGACTGATAAAAATTTGTGCCATGATAATTCTACTTCTTACGCACAATTTCTACACCAACCGTTTGTGCTTGTGGCACGGCAGCAGGTTTACTCACTTTTATAAGCACTTGTTGTACATTAAATTCATTTAGGATCATTGCAGCAAGCTGTTCAACTAAGGTTTCTAATAGCTCAACGGGTTTTGCTTGGGTATGCGCAATAATACGCTCACTCACTTTGGCATAATCAACCGCCAAATTAATATCGTCATGACGAGCGGCAGCGCTAATATCGGTCAACATCTCAACATCAAAGTAAAGGCTTTGTTTACTTTCTTTTTCAAAGTCGTACACTCCTATTATGGCTTCGACGTGTAGCTGTGAGATATAGACTTTATCCATGTAAACTCCAAACATGTTTATCGCTGTAATTCACCCGCATTTTCTAATCGCAATTCGCGATCTGTGCAGGACTTAAGACCGCCGATCATAGCCCAAAACAACGCAATAAAAAATAAGGAAGACAGTGTTAATCAGTTTAATGTGCGTATGTGCTTATTTATTGGGATCGATTTCCTCAGCGATTCTGGTTTGTCGGTTATTCCATCTACCAGATCCACGCTTTAATGGTTCTAATAATCCAGGCGCAACCAATGTATTAAGATTGGGAGGAAAGATCCCAGCTGCGCTGGTGCTCGTCTTCGATATTTTAAAGGGAACCATCCCGGTGTGGGGAGCTTACTTTCTAAAAATAGAACCTGTATGGCTAGGTGCAATAGCCGTAAGCGCATGCCTTGGTCACATTTATCCTATTTTCTTCCACTTTAACGGTGGTAAAGCAGTAGCAACAGCATTTGGTGCGCTATTACCCATCGGCTTGTCATTGGGTGGGCTATTGATTAGTACGTGGCTCGTAGTGCTAGCGCTAACACGCTACTCTTCACTCGCAGCGATTGTCGCAGTCGCAGCTGCTCCACTTTACACATGGTGGATAAAACCGCTGTATACGGTGCCGGTAAGCTTTTTAACTGTGGTGATTATTATTCGTCATAGAGCAAATATTAAAAGGCTCTTGAGTGGTAAAGAGCCCAAGGTTGGGAAAAAGTCTAAAGACTAGGGCCTGTTTACCTTTCAAGTTTGTTTTTGCATCAGTTTGATTGGTATTTGTACAAGGCAGAGCCTGCGTAGCATAGTTATTCTATGTGAGTCAGGCGAGAACACAGTAGAAATGCTAATCAAGCGCTGCCCTTTGGGTTCACCTGAGTGCGCTTTGTTCATTGTTGCTCAACTTTTGCCTAGATTACTAGGCGGCAAGTCGAGCGTCGCGACCAAAACACACTCAGGAGAACAAAAATCAAACAGCAAAGTTCAACAGGCCCTAGACTTTTTCTAGACTATCCAGCGGCCAACGCGGTTTAGTCTTCATATCAAGTGGCGCATGCTGACCTGCTTTTAGACGCTGCATTCCTGCATAAGCTATCATCGCCCCATTATCTGTACAAAATTCAGTGCGCGGGTAATAAACTCGCCCTTTCATGCCAAGCATCATGCGCTCAAGCTTTTGCCTAAGTTCAGTATTGGCGCTGACGCCACCTGCAATCACCAGGCTTTTAATGCCTGTTTCTTTCAGTGCTCGCTTACACTTGATCGCTAGCGTTTCTACGACCGCGGTTTGAAAAGCATGAGCAATATCTGCTTTCGTTTGCTCGTCATCGCCTTCGTTACGGATCGTGTTTGCCGCTGCGGTTTTTAATCCGCTGAAACTAAAATCCAGACCAGGTCTGTCTGTCATCGGTTTTGGAAAAGTAAATCGCCCTGCTTTACCCTGTGTCGCCATTTTCGCAAGCATTGGGCCGCCAGGATAATCAAGACCGAGCAGCTTTGCGGTTTTATCAAACGCTTCACCAGCGGCATCGTCCACTGATTCGCCAAGTACCTCATACTCACCGATACCCGAGACTTTGACCATCATGGTATGGCCACCAGAAACTAACAGCGCAACGAATGGAAACTCTGGTTTATCGTCTTCAAGCATTGGGGCAAGCAAATGGCCTTCCATATGATGTACGGCAACGGCTGGGATCCCCCAACCAAACGCTAACGAGCGACCAATTGAGGTGCCAACCAACAAAGCACCGACCAAACCTGGCCCTGCGGTATAAGCAATGCCATCAAGGTCTTCTGGACCGCAACTCGCTTGCGCGAAAGCAGCTTCAATAAGAGGAATTGTTTTGCGTACATGATCACGAGAAGCAAGTTCAGGCACTACCCCACCATAATCGGCGTGTACTTTTACCTGAGAATATAATTGATGTGCCAACAGCCCTTGCTCATCATCATAAATAGCAATACCCGTCTCATCACATGAGGATTCTATACCCAAAATACGCAAGTTACTTTCTCCAAACTCTTTACTGCAGCCGCTGATTATACGAAATCAACTACTCAAGTTCCAAACCAATATTTGTTTGGCCGTCAGCTAGTGCCAAGGCCTTTAGTGACTTCACCGATTCGCTGCTAATACGCCCCATATTTTCCACATGTTCGATAAGCTCAGCGAGGATATCAATTTCATACTGCATCTGCGGGTGCTCACGCACTAACTCATTCGTGGGAGATATATCTTCCGCCATCAACATAAACTCGATGTATTTAGCTACCGTTGCCTGAGAAATTTTGGCAACGCTTACAAACTCATGTTCATCTTTTGTCATCAGACCTTGTAACATGCCTAACAGCGCTGTCGCTACGTCGATTGCGGGATAGGTACCAAACATATCAAACTCACTGAGCTCAGGTACATTTGGTTCTACCTTTTCAACCAGCTTCTCTAAGCTAATCTTGCTCTTTGGCAGTAATATTTTCTCCCAAATTAAATTCAGCGCATTTCTGAGTACTTGCTCGTCGCCAAAACCCGTTGCCTCACTAAATAGTGAATAATTTGGCAACATACGTTCAATAATAGCAGCGCCTAAGACTGCTTTTTGAAGATAATTTAACTCTCTAATTCTTTGAAAGTTATTTGCTTTGCTCATGCTTATTTCCACATTGCCAGCAATATTCAAACGCTGGTCCATTTAATTCTGCACAGTGATTACATAGCCAATCCGACAGCTCGGCGGCACTGCGATGACGTGATTTGTTATAGTTTACCAATATTTCCTGAGCCTCGGGTAACTTTATTGCATAAACAAAGAGCTTAATGGCAGCTTGCTCTGCTGGAATTTCACCAATAGCCCCTGACAAATGCTCACCTTGTAAGTGAACCTGAATATTCGCTTGTTCTAGTTGACCTTTGAGCAAATGTGCTTCAACAAAGCCGCTGATAGCGCACAATTGCACCCAATGAAAAGACTGTTCACTCATTGCATTTTCTTCACTATTGAATTAGCACTCATTGTGCTCATTTGTTTCTTGATAAAATCATTCATTATCATCACACTTAAACATCAAGCCATTCCATTAAAATACGACTATGACTCTAACAACACCGGGCCTATTATTCCCAGCAATTTCTTTATTGCTACTCGCATACACCAATCGCTTTTTGGTACTCGCACAATTGATCCGTGAATTAAACGCCCGAGAAGGCGACACCATAAGATCCTTGGTTAAAGCACAAATAGAAAACTTAAGAAAACGAATTAGATTGATCAGACGAATGCAAGTATGGGGTGTAATCGCATTTTTACTCTGCACGTCTTCAATGTTTGCCCTGTTTCTTGAAATATCCTTACTTGGCGTCACATTGTTTGGTGCGAGTCTGTGTAGCCTGACCTTGTCATTGCTACTTTCTCTTTATGAAATCCACATTTCTTGCGATGCAATCGAACTAGAATTGCAAAATATCGAGAAAAAACCTCAACAAGATTAGCGGCCTTGTTACTGCCGACTATACTAACGTTGAGTCAGCATAAAAAGAGGAGCAATCTGTGAGCGGATTTTTGTTCTCAGATGAAGTGCTAGAAAGCCCTACAAATAAAATGGCCGAAACCTACTGGGATATTCTGGTTGTAGATGATGAAGAAGACATTCACCAAGTGACTAAACTGGTGTTGTCTGGCTTTAAATTTGAGAATAAAGCACTGAGATTTCATCACGCCTACTCTGCACAAGAAGCAAAAGCCATCTTGGACACGGAGCAGAATATCTCTGTAGGCCTCATTGATGTCGTAATGGAAAGTAATCATGCAGGGCTTGATTTAGTGCGATATATCCGCGATGACTTAGCAAACTTTGATATTCGCCTTGTCCTGCGCACTGGGCAGCCAGGAGAAGCCCCGGAAGAATCGGTCATTCGCGATTACGATATTAATGACTATAAGAACAAAACCGAGCTCACTGCCGTCAAGCTAAAAACACTACTCTATTCTGCTTTACGGGCTCACCGGGATATTCAAACCATCGAAAAGCACAAAATGGGACTTGAACGCATTATTGATGCATCCTCAAACTTTTTGAAGTGTAGCAATATTCAGGATTTCGCATCAACCATATTATCTCATGTATCCGCTGTAATGGGATTATCTGATTCGGAAATATATTGCGCAGCTGCGGTAAATCACCAAGCCAACGAACCGACAAAATTTAAACTACTTGCAGCCTCAGGGGCTGGCGTAGAACCTAGTAATGTTACCTTGCCCGAGAATGTACAAAATCTGTTTATAGAAACACATAATAAAAAAGCATCGCTCAAAACCCGTAATGAATATATTGGCTATTTCCCTTCTAGAGAAGGGAGTGAAACGATGATTTATGTGAGTAAGGACAGCGAACTTCATAGCATGGACTTCCAGCTACTTGAATTTTTTGCAAACAATATTGCACTAGCCTACGACAACTTGAAGTTGCGTGAAACCGTCAAAGATTCTCAAAAAGAGCTTTCTTATATTTTAGGTGAAGCCGTCGAAAAACGCTCGAAAGAAACAGGCTCGCACGTAAAACGCGTGGCACATTATAGTATGCTTTTAGCTCAGCTTTACGGACTCTCTCACTACCAAGCAGAAATCATCAAACTCGCCTCTCCACTCCATGACATTGGCAAAATCAGTATTCCAGATCAAATCTTAAATAAACCCGGAAAACTCACTGATGAAGAATGGATAATTATGCAGACGCATGCGCAGCAAGGGTTTGAAATCTTAAAAAATTCAACAAATGAGATTTTGCAGTGTGGCGCATTAATCGCACATCAACATCACGAAAAGTGGGATGGTTCAGGCTACCCTAGGGGTTTAAAGGGAGAGCAAATTAACATTGTCGGCAGGATCACTGCTCTGGCAGATGTCTTTGATGCACTAGGAAGTGAGCGATGTTATAAGCCCGCTTGGCCACTAGATAAAGTAATAGATTTGCTAAATACTCAAAGTGGTAAACAATTTGAACCCAAATTGGTTGACCTTTTTCTAAAAAATCTGGAACAATTTATTGAGATACGTGACAGGTATCCTGACTAACTTTGTAATCAGAATGTAAAAACTTCACTTTCTTTTTCCCGATTGGTGTATTATTATTGGGAAAAGACGTAATAAATGTGTTTTAGTTGAAATTAAAAGGAATTTCACATGAGATTTGAACAACTCGAGCAGTTCGTAGCATTAGGTAATCTAAGACATTTTAGACAAGCCGCAGAACAAACCCAGATCAGTACTTCAGCGCTTACTCGAAGCATCCAAACCCTTGAAGATGAAATAGGTTGTGAACTCGTTAAACGCTCAACACGTTCAGTAAAACTGACTGAACAGGGTGAGCTGTTCTTAAAGTATTGCAAAACAACCTTATCAGAACTCGATCTAACCAAGAAAACCATTAAGCAAAGTTTGTTTGGCCGTGATAACCAAAAGTTAATTATTGGTTATACGACTCAAGCTAGCAGCATCGTGCCAGTTTCTTGCGGTCAGTTTTTAGCTCAGTACCCTAATGTGAAGATCGAAATGCAGTTGCAAGATGAGTTGGAGCTTACTCGTAAGCTACAACTTGGTGAGATTGATATCAGCGTGTATTTACAAAGTGCAAATAGCATAGTGAGTGATATTCACCTGCCTGATCAGTTAGTTTTATTTGTTTCGAGAAATCATCCTCTAGCAAATCAAGACAGCATCAGAAAAGCCGAATTAACGCAATACCCTATGTATGGCTGTTTCTCACAGTCGAAGCAAGTACAAAGTATGCTTAATGAAGCCGTTGACTCGTTAAACAAATCAACGAGCGTTAAGATTGGTAATATTGAACAAGTAATTGATGGTTTGAAGAATAGCAATAGCTTTGCAATTGCGAGTATCGAACATTCCAAAACTATCGCACAAGATCCTAACTTAGTTTTCTTAAAAACCAATAAGGCTTTGGATAGAGAACAGTTGATTGTACAAACCAATCATCAAGTTGGCTCTAATGCGCATATCAATCACTTGCTTGAGCTAATTGAGGATGCAGCATCTTCATCTAGCAAGCAAACAGTAACTTATTAGTTGCTAAACAGACGGGCAAATAATCTGTATTACTTGCCCGTTTTTAATTACTCGCTTTAGAGCGGTAAAAAGCCCAGCACGACCCCGACAAAAATCGCCAAGCCCACATAGTTATTGTTTAAAAAAGCCCAAAAACATCTGTCTCTATCTCTGTAGCGTATGGCATATTGTTGCCTAATAAGCAGCACAGAGGCTGCTAGTAAGCCGCACCAAAAAGCGAGATTCAAGTCAAACGTTACACCAACTGCAGCCATCATCGCGATAAATGTGATATTGAGCAACGCAATAATATGGAGATCCCATTTGCCGAATAAAATCGCTGTAGACTTTACCCCTATCTTCAAATCATCATCCCTATCTACCATGGCGTACATAGTGTCATAAGCGACCGTCCATATTAAATTCGCAACAAACAATACCCAAGCAAGCACTGGCACATTTTGATTTACTGCCATAAAAGCCATCGGTATTGCCCAGCTAAAGGCAGCCCCAAGTACGAGTTGAGGTAAGTTTGTATAACGTTTCATGAAAGGATAAACAGAGGCTAACGCAAGCGCGCCAAGCGATAATACAATGGTTTGCCAGTTTAAAAAAAGCACCAAAATAAAAGCCACCGCGACCAAAATAGCAAATAGACCTAGCGCTTCTTTACTCGTTACAGCGCCCCTTGCAAGCGGTCTTGTCGCCGTACGCTTTACAGCCCCATCAACCTTGCGATCAGCAAAATCATTGATAACACAACCCGCACTGCGCATTACTAATACACCCAGAGCAAAGATTACAATAAGCCAAATACTTGGAACACCTTCAGCTGCAAACCACAGTGACCAAAGCGTTGGCCACAATAATAGTAAAGTCCCGATTGGCTTATCTAATCGCATAAGTTGGCTGTAAGCCTGCCATTTCTGGTGGTCAATCATAAAAGCTTTCCGATATAAAGACTTCACAAACTAAAATCTTTGCTTTGCCGTTTTTAAACCAGCTTCTTCTAGCAAATAAACGCTCTGGGGCGACGCCAGTAGTGGGTGCAATAAGTTCAATCAGGGCCGGATAGTCGGCAGTAGATAAGCGAAGAAACTCAAGGGTTCCGCGCTGCCAATTTGAATCAGTAAACAGTAACTCACCCAAAGGTGTCTCACCGATTGCATCCATGCCTACAGTACATGCGTCCTCATTGAGCCAACTTTGTCCAAATACAGCTGCTTTACCGTTACAATTTAACGTTACTTCTCGACACCAAACCTGTTCAGAAAGATCCGTACGTAACGCATCTGGAGCGTTCCTGAACTCATTAGCAAGTACAGTTACAGAAAATTTATCACAAGTTTCTTTCAATTTTGCGGTTAGAGATTGAGTCTCTAGTAAATAAGGAGAAAGTGCTGGCTCAACATCCACCAACTGTGTGTTCTTCAGCCAAGGGAGCTCTAAGGGTAATTGCAAAGGCAACGTTCTATTTCCGTTTTAAAAATCCGCGGTCATAATAGCAGAGCAGAGGCTTTCTAAAAAGTTTATGTTTGTATTGAAGCTACCTGTAAAATCAACGCAATTATGTATAAACTAAGTAAAAAGTAATTTGTATTAGGATACCTAATTAAACATGAGACTGTTGGCTGTTGTACTCACATTATGCATTGCATTAACCACGGCTTCCCCTGTAAAAGCGGACTCAACTATTGGGTATTACGGATTTGAGCCAGATATCATCACAAACTACATAGGCCAGTCCAACAAAAAGCTCGGTTATGTCCGTGTTACCGTTGACCTAATGTTAAATGACGTTGCAAATATTGCCGTGGTTGAACACCATACTCCTTTACTAAGAGATGCAATCGTACAGATCCTGAGTAAAGAAAATGAAGAAACCATTAAGTCATTAACTGGCAGAGAAGAAATCAGAAAACGCTGTGCTGAAAAGCTAAAGACACTGCTAAAAGAAGAAACTGGGCAGGAAATTGTTCGAGATGTGCTTTTTACCAAATATTTATATCACTAAGCGAACCAACTCATACAAGAACTCGGAAGCGCTAGATCCCGAGTTCGAAGTAACTAGCTATTCTCTTTGCATTGCCTGTTGATAGGCCAAAATACCGCAACCAACATACCTGATAGCAATCCGAACAAATGCGCCCAGTTAGCCATGTTGATGAAAAACATATCCGTAAATCCAAACAGCATCCAAAGCAGCATAAAACCAATAACAGGCTTAGAGACCAAAGCCGCTCCAGTGGGGTTTCGATGACCAATTACCCAACAAAAGCCAAGTAGCCCATAGACCACGCCACTCAGTCCACCAAAATTAGCGTCAACGAATAAGTACTGCATAAAATTACTGGTTAAGCCAGTTACAAAGTAGATGCAAACTAACGCCCAGAGCCCAAGTTTCTCTGAAATTTGCGCGCCAAGGTGTAACCACCAGCTTAAATTAAAAATCAAATGTATGGCGCTAAAATGTATGAGCGTAGGCGCTATCCAAGTCCAAGGTTTATCTAGGGAAAAGCGTAGCGCAGAAAAGATGCCATTAGCGTCACCAAATAACATGGCGACAAAAATAATAATACTGACACCAAAAACGCCCTGTAATAACCAGTTCAATCCCAAAAAGCGCTTTACTAAGTTTAAGTTTTGGCCTTGGTAGCTAAATAACCCTTGTGTACTTCCTGTTTGCCAAGAAGCCGCTTGATATAACTCTGCCTCAGGTTGCTCCAAAAACGTTTGCCAAAGACGCATAGCAAGCGCTTCATCACCACGCTCTAGCCAAACTTCAACTTGTTGCCCATCGTGACTTTGCAAAACACAATAAACCTCTTGCGTCTTAAAATAATCGACCGCACCTTGAGCTAGTCGTGCATTGTGATAATGGGCTATTAACTTCACTTTTCAATCTCATTTGGCAATTCACTTGCCCACTGCGTAAAACCGCCATCCATACTGTAAACATCTTCAAAGCCTTGCTCAACTAGGTAGTTAGCTGCGCCTTGTGAGGAGATCCCGTGATAACACACCACAACAATAGGTTGGTCAAACTCTTTCTCCTGCATGAAATGTGCAAGATTAGCGTTAGATAAATGTTCGGCGCCAGGAATATGCCCTTGTGAAAAGGTATTTTCATCGCGAATGTCTGCTACCACAACATCATCTTTGCCTAAAAGCGCCTGTGTGTCTGCTACTGAAATATGTTTAAAAGACATGTGTTACCCATTTAAAACTAAAAAATAAAAGACGGCTTAAGCCTTATTGACCTAGCCGTCTTCCTATTATAACTACTCATACATGCACTAAGCAAAGTTGAGCATTAATCCCAATTCAGAATAACTTTACCTGATTGCCCTGAAATCATCGTATCAAAGCCAGTCTGGAAGTCATCAACATGGAACTGATGTGTAATGATTGGGTCAAGGTTTAAGCCTGACTGGATCAAACTTGCCATTTTGTACCAAGTTTCAAACATTTCACGGCCGTAAATACCCTTGATCACTAGACCCTTGAAGATCACTTGGTTCCAATCCACCGCCATGTCAGAAGGAGGAATGCCCAGCATTGCAATCTTACCACCATGGTTCATGCTGTTTAACATGCCTTTAAATGCAGAAGGAACACCTGACATTTCAAGCCCAACATCGAACCCTTCTGTCATACCAAGATCTTTCATAACCGTTTCGAGGCTTTCACTGGCAACATTTACTGCTCGCGTAGCACCCATTTTAGTGGCTAGCTCAAGGCGATATTCGTTTACATCTGTGATCACCACATGACGCGCACCGACGTGTTTCGCCACTGCCGCAGCCATAATACCAATTGGGCCCGCACCAGTAATGAGGACGTCTTCACCAACTAAGTCAAACGACAATGCGGTGTGCACTGCATTACCGAATGGGTCGAAGATAGAAGCGAGTTCATCTGAAATGTTGTCAGGGATCTTAAACGCATTATAAGCAGGAATAACTAGGTATTCTGCAAATGAACCTTCGCGGTTAACGCCTACCCCAATGGTGTTACGACATAGGTGAACGCGACCAGCACGACAATTACGACAATGACCACATGTGATATGACCTTCACCAGAGACTCGGTCGCCAATGCTAAAACCACGTACTTCTTGGCCCATATCGACCACTTCACCTACGTATTCGTGTCCCACAACCATTGGAGTTGGGATAGTGTTTTGTGCCCACTCATCCCATTTGTAGATGTGTACGTCGGTACCACAAATTGCTGTTTTACGGATTTTGATCAATAGATCGTTGTGCCCTACTTCCGGTTTTGGCACATCCGCCATCCAAATTCCTTCTTCAGCTTTCAACTTGGATAATGCTTTCATAGTATTCGCTCGTTAGCTGCACCGGCTTAATGCCGGTGGCAAAATTAAATGACGCCTAGGTCTTTACCAATACGGGTAAAGGCTTCGATTGCTTTGTCTAGCTGCTCAGTAGTATGCGCAGCTGAAATTTGTGTTCTGATCCTAGCTTGACCTTTTGGCACGACAGGATAAGAGAAACCGATCACATAGATCCCTTCAGCTAGCAGTCTGTCAGCCATTTCTGAGGCCACTTTGGCATCGCCTAACATAACCGGAATAATCGCGTGATCTTTACCCGCACAAGTAAAACCAACAGCTTCCATCTTAGTACGGAAGTAAGCTGCGTTATCCCATAGTTTAGCACGTAGGGCATCGCCTTCTTTCATCATGTCTAGTACCTTGATTGAAGCTGTAACAATTGAAGGCGCTAGCGAGTTTGAGAATAAATAAGGGCGTGAACGCTGACGTAACCACTCTACGATTTCTTTCTTACCAGAGGTGTAACCGCCCGATGCACCGCCAAGTGCTTTACCAAGCGTTCCTGTAATGATATCCACTCGGTCTAATACACCACAGTATTCCGGTGTTCCGCGGCCATTTTCGCCAACAAAGCCCACCGCATGTGAATCATCAACCATCACTAATGCGTCATACTTGTCCGCTAAGTCACAAACCGCTTTTAAGTTACAAATAACGCCATCCATTGAGAATACGCCATCGGTGGCGATAAGCTTGGTTTTCACACCAGCTTCATCAGCAGCTATTAACTGCTGCTCAAGATCAGCCATATCGTTGTTAGCGTAGCGGAAACGCTTAGCTTTACATAAACGCACACCATCAATGATAGAAGCGTGATTTAATGAGTCCGAGATAATTGCATCTTCAGGGCCTAAGATAGTTTCGAATAAACCAGCATTGGCGTCAAAGCATGAAGAGTAAAGGATAGTATCTTCTGTTTCTAGAAATTCACTGATCTTTGCTTCAAGCGTTTTGTGAATATCTTGCGTACCACAGATAAAACGCACCGACGCGACACCAAAACCATGGTCATCAAGGCCGCCCTGCGCCGCTTTAATGAGCTCTGGGTGGTTCGCCAAACCTAGATAGTTGTTTGCACAGAAGTTAATTACACTTTCGCCAGTCGATACTGCAATTTCAGCTTGCTGCTGAGAAGTGATAATACGCTCTTTTTTATATAATCCTTCAGCTTTTACTTCTTCAATTTGTTGCTGAAGCTGGCTGTAGAAGGCCGATGCTCTCATCTGGGAGTCTCCATTTTTTGCACGGTGATAGTAAGCTACGTATCGCCATAGGCGGTTGTCATTCTCACTATCAGAAGTTTACGCTTGTGCTAATTAGCTCAAGTTAATTGGAACGTACCAATTCAATCATACCTGGTACATTAAAAGATATCTTTATTTTAAAAGGTTCACACAATAAATGCACGATTTGCGACAACTGGCAGCAAACTTTATTTTACTCAGACAAACATAGTGCGGCTGGTACCTCCGCCAACGAAGCACATACTTTGTCCGCGAGCTGTTGTTGCTCTTGACTAAAACTCTGCCCAGACTCAACTAAAATGGCTGTTTTTACGCCAGCAGCGCGGGCAGCCTTGATGTCTGAGACTTTATCACCAATCATAATACTTTGCGCAGGATCCAAGTCATGCTCGGCTATCGCTTGCAGCAGCATCCCGGGTTCTGGTTTACGACAGTCACACTCTACTTTATATGGGCCTTGTGCCTTTTCTGGGTGGTGAGGACAAAAATAAACACCAGCGATGTCAATACCATGCGCCATAAACTGCGCGCACATCCACTCGCTTAACGCGTGAAATTGTGCTTCATCGTAGTAACCTCGGCCAATGCCCGACTGATTCGTCACGACCACAATTTTATAACCGGCTTTGCTAAATGCTTGGCAGGCACTGAATACCCCATCGATAAACTCAAAATCCGCAATTTTATGAACATAGGCGTGATCTTTATTAACAACGCCGTCTCTATCTAAAAATACAGCCTTATCCATTGGTCACAATCCCCTGATCTTTTATTACCCGATCAAACATCGTAATTACTGCATCAACGGAAATTTGAGACATGAGTTCGCTACCTTTTACCCGTGTTCCCCAGGGTAATTGTTCAGCAGTTTTACCCTTTTGCGCAATGAGGTTTTGATGATAAACCTCAACCACATAGTCTTGATACATGTATGGCCCTGTGCGAGTTGGGTTGGAGTGAGCATACAAACCTATCACCGGCGTTCCAACTGTCACGGCCATATGAGCAGGCCCGGTATCAGGTGCTAGCACCAATTCGGCTTGCTCCAACACACAAAGTAGGGTTTTCAAGTCAGTTTTTCCCACTAAGTTTAATAACTCAGCTTGGCTGTGTTGTTGAATTTCGGCTGCTAAGTTTTGCTCAAGCTCCGTTGGGCCGCCCGTTATCACCACCTGAAACCCCAATGCAGCAGCATGATCTGCAACCCTAGCATAACGCTCAGAAAGCCAATTGCGCTCGGCTTTACTTGCCGCAGGCGATATCACAAACACTTTTCCTTCGGGCAATAGTGATTTTGCCGCAGCTTGATGAGCTGCCGTCACTGGCATCTGCCATGTTGGCTCACCGCACTCAGCACCAATTGCACGGGCAAAGTTTTGGAAACCTTCGAGCACATGTGGCGACTGTTGAGGTGCGATCCGCTTGTTAATAAACAAACTGTGTAACTCTTTTGAGCGCCCTTTATCAAAGCCTATTTTTTGCTTTGCAGGAATAACTCGTGCAACAAGGTTGGCTCTTAACGCAACCTGCATATGTAGTAATACGTCAAACTTTTGCCCTTTGAACTTTGCCTTTAACGCCTTGAGCGCAGCTTTACCCTGCTTTTTGTCAAATACGACGAGCTCAACACCGGGTAGGTCAGCCAGTAACATGGCTTCCACTTTACCTATCACCCACGTTATTTTCGCTTGCGGATGTGCACGTTGGATCGCCTGTACAGCACTCACGGCATGGCATACGTCGCCAATCGCAGAAAGTCGCAAAATACAAATAGAGGTCAAGGATTTGCTCAAAACAATAGTTCTCATGGAAAGTAACAAGCGCTTGATCTTAAATTAATCAAACAAGTTTGCAAGTTTCACTGAGGATGAAAAATAGTTAGAATGTCACAATTGACTCTTAAGAATCCTATATTGTGCAAATCACCAAACAGCCGCATAGCTATTTACTAACGCCTTCAGCCCTAGATTATGATGTTTCAGAAGAAATGTTTGACCCTGAATATTGGCAGAAAAATAATGCGATTGTCGGCTCGAAAGAAGGCCGAGCAACAGCGTGGTTCGTACGGTTTAATCAAAGCGTTGCGGTACTTAAGCACTATTATCGTGGCGGCTTAATCGGCAAGCTGTTGAGTGATCAATATATTTTTACCAAATTAGAAAATACTCGCGTATATCAAGAGTTTGCCTTGCTAGAGCAACTACAACGACAAGGTTTACCAGTCCCAACGCCACTTGGCGCAAGAATATCACTTCATTTTGGTATTTATCGTGCAGATATTTTGACCGAAGCGGTGTCTGATGCCACCAGTGTTTGCGAAATTTTGCAAGCAAGAGCGCTTAGTACAAATGAACTGGAAAGTATCGGCCACACCATTGCTCAGTTTCATCAAGCCGGTGCCTATCATGATGATTTGAACATCAACAATATTTTATTTGATGCCGACGGCAAAGTATTTCTAATTGATTTTGATAAGGGCAAAATCATGCAGCCAAACCTAAGTTGGCAGCACGCAAACATGGAGCGTTTGCAACGTTCATTTAAAAAAGAGGCCGGTAAATGGCCGACCTTTTATTTTGATGAAAATCAGTGGCAAGTATTAATGCAAGCCTATCGCAACGCACGTTAACTTTTTTGTAACTGTGCCTTTTTAATCACATTGGAAGTCGAGCAGCCATCCAAAAATGCTAACACCTCAACTTTTCCACCTTGATTAAGCACATGCTCTGCACCAGCAATATCTTCCACTTTATAGTCACCACCTTTGACCAAAATGTCAGGGCTGACCATTTCTATCAACTTAGCTGGTGTATCATTTTCTTCAACACTGCCAAACGGAATAACCCAATCCACAGAAGCGAGTGCAGATAACACCATAGCCCGCTCTTTCAATGGATTGATTGGACGTTCAGGTCCTTTGAGACGCGAGATCGATTCATCATTATTTAACCCAACAACGAGTCTGTCGCCCATCGCTTTAGCTTGCGCTAAATAACGCACATGACCTGCATGGAGAATATCAAAGCAGCCGTTGGTAAACACAATGGTTTCGCCGTTTTGCTTGGCAAAAGTAATATGCTTAAGCACTTCTTCAAACGGCGTTTGGTAGTGCTCGCCCGTTTCTCTAAGATATTGACCCAGTTTGCGACTCAACTCTTCCGGTGACACCGTTGCAGCGCCTAATTTACTCACGGCAATACCTGCGGCAATATTTGCTACTTCCACCGCGTCTTTAGCCGACATTCCAGCGCCTAACATCGTCGTCAGTGTGGCGATCACGGTATCACCAGCTCCCGTAACATCACTTACTTCCTGTACTTGAGCTGGGAAATCAAACTTTTCAGTATTGGTTATCAAAGACATGCCTTGCTCGGAGCGCGTCAGCAACATAGCGCCGATCCCTGACGTTTTAAGGAGTTCGCGCGCACTAGAGGTGAGTGCCTCTTCGCTACTTGTGTCTCCACCAGCGAGTTTAAATTCGTTTAAGTTAGGCGTAATAAAATCAGCACCTTGATAGAGGCTCAAGTCACTATTTTTAGGGTCGATAAGTACCGTTTTACCAGCAGCTTTAGCCACCGCAATCATTTCTGAAATGGCGCACAAAGCGCCTTTGTTGTAGTCGCTAAACAACACAAAGTCATACTTATCAACTTCTTGCTTTAGACGCTCAAGCAAGAGTTGACTGTGAGATAACTGAAAGGGCTCTTCTAAATCGAGTCTAACCACTTGCTGATGACGGCTGATCACACGCATTTTTGCGATAGTCGGCAGCTCAACGACGTTAACTAAGCTAGATTCAATATTTTCTTTGGTAAGAATAGCCTCAAGCGTTTTGCCATTGTCATCTTCGCCGATAAGTCCAAGCAAACCCACTTTACCATCTAGGTGAGCGATGTTTTTGGCAACGTTCGCCGCACCACCAGCTTTGTCTTCTAATGCGCTGACTTTCACCACAGGCACTGGAGCCTCAGGAGAAATGCGCCCAGTATCTCCATGCCAGTATCTATCCAACATCACATCGCCAACCACCAATACCTTGGCTTTATTTAGCTGTTGAAGCGCCGCTAACTTCATGCTTTTTGCTCCGCCGCAACGAGCATATCGACCGCTTCGCATAGCCAGTGACCAATAAACATATGCGCTTCTTGAATACGCGCTGTCTCATCGTTTGCGATAATAATCGGTAATTTAGCAATGTCCTTCACTTTGCCACCAGTTCTACCTGTCAATGCCACGGTAAACGCGCCAATTTCATTTGCGGCTTGAAGTGCCAAATTGATATTAGGGCTCGTACCTGATGTGGTTAAACCAATCACCATATCTTCTGGTTTACAAAGTGCCTGAACCTGACGTTCAAATACTGAGTCAAAGTGATAGTCATTGCTGTGCGCGGTCAAAATTGAGGTGTCGGTAGTTAATGCAATCGAAGCTAAAGGACCGCGCTCTAATTTGTAACGCACCACAAATTCTGCAGCTAGGTGCTGCGCATCTGCCGCGCTACCACCATTACCAAACCAAATGACCTTACCACCGGCTGCTAACGTGCTTTGGCATGCTTCAAGTAGCTCAACACATTCTTGGTGATAGTTTGCCATTGTTTCAAAAACATCAACATGGCGCTGTAAGCTTGCGAAGTAGCTTTGTGCTACTTGTTCATTCAATGACATATTTGTTCCTAAACTATTCTATGCTTGTCCCGCGTGATACCTACCAGTATACATGGACTGATAACCAAGTGTAATTCTCACCGAAGACATCTTTACCCAAGGTTAATTTCGTTTCGATTTGCTTGCTATAAGCTTCACCAATATGCGCCAGCTCAAACTCGTAGCCACGTTCGTACTCAGCGCCAAGCTCACCAAGTTCATTCAAATAATTACTTTCATTATCGATAACTGAAAGCTTAGCTCGCCATAATGAACGATAATCTGATTGATAAGTACCTTCTAAAACGTGAATTTGCGTCGGTGCACCATCATCGAACTGGCGATGGTTTGCAGCAAAATGCCCAACGCCAAATCCGTCGATCGTATTGCCATAAGTATCGTAAATTTCGTTTACATACCATAAGCTTTCCATATCAGTAAACTCATAGCGTAATGAAGTCGTTGAAGTCAATTGAGGGAGAAAAACGCCAACATTGACAACCGTATTACCAAACAAATAGTTTTTATGGTTATTGCTATCCTCACCACCGTATTCTAAATACCATTGTGCTTGAGTGCCGTAATTTGTAGTAAAGCTGGTCGTGATAGTTGCCCATTGATCGCCCAGTTCATCATCTTGAGTGAGATCACCTATCTTATTATCGTTTCCAACAGGGTCAAAATATGCCTTAACAAAGTCCTTAAAATCTACTTTTCTAGGCCCGCCTCCGAATTGCATGACTCTGTTTAGACCGATTTTCCATCCAGCTAATGGCTCTATACTAAAGTGACTACCCGCTATTTTAGGTGTTCCATCGTGAAGCGTGCCTTGAAAACGAATCCCGTCATGGACTTTCTCTAGTTCAGAATAAAACAGCTCAAAATCGAAGTTCCACCAATTTCGAATAGGCACAACTAAACCCAAAGAAGCTGATAATGAGGGTCTAGCGTTATTAGAATATACTTGAGCCGAATGCTTAAATGGTGAAAACCAATGTTCTTTATATCCTAAATTAAGCTGCAAGTTACCGTAGGACATGCCATAAAAAGTATTGTATGGAACAAGTTTGTTTGCATTTACTCGATACTCAGCACCGATTTGTAAAATGCTTGATTCGCTTCCACGCCAAACACCACCGAGCCCCAATTCAGCATATTCACCGCTGTAATTACCTCTATCGTTGGCTATTTGCTTTTCTTCACCGCTATCAACACGCAGTGTTATCGATCTTTGTGTCAACGCATCGTCCTGCAGATAAGGTGCAATCCCCTGACTAATACTCTGCTGTAATGTGGCGTCAATATGCCTAAGCTTCATCAAATGCATCTTGATTTCACTGATACGGTAAGGCTTTGCCATAGGCGTACCAACGGTCAACGCAAACATTTTATCGATTTGATATTCCAACAGCGGATCTTGTCCAATGGGTAAATAAGCTGTGGGGCTCGCAAAAGCGAGATTCGAAGCTAATAAACTACAGCAAGCGAGTACTCGAGCTAAATTCATTTTGTTATTCCATTACTTTTAATGCGCTAAATACTACCAAACCAAAAGCCCATAGGCATCTGTTGAACTGTGTAAAATTGTGTTGTTCATTCAATTTCGCCTTGGAACAAGGTAAAATACTGATTTTTGAGCTTAAGCGACTCCTATGGCGCGCCGACTATATTCCTTACTGTTGCTAGTATTAGCACCTATTTTATTGAGTTATCTGTATTTTATTCGAGGTAGGAAAAACCCAGGCTATCGAACTCATTTTACAGAGCGCTTAGGCTTTAACCCAAACAAGCTGCCGCAACATGCTGTTGTGATCCATTGCGCCTCTGTTGGGGAAGTGCTTGCAGCCACACCTCTCATAAAATCAGTACTTAAAGAACAAGCTGCAGCTCCAATCATTGTCACTTGTAACACCCCGACAGGTAGAGAAGAGATAACAAAAGCTTTTCACAGTGATGTACAAGTACATGTCTGTTATTTACCTATAGATTTTGCTTTTGCGGTCAGAAAGTTTTTCATGACCTTGAAGCCCAAACTCCTTATTGTGATGGAAACTGAGCTGTGGCCTAATCTTTTTTATTACGCCAAACAAAACCAATGTAAAACCTTGGTAGTCAATGCCAGACTCTCTGAAAAGTCATACCAAGGTTATAAAAAGCATGCTTGGTTAACCAAAGGCTTAATGAGCAACATAGATCTGCTTGCAGCCCATAATGAAGAAGACGGCGAGCGTTTCATCAAGCTCGGGCTTGTTCAATCTAAGCTTCACATTACCGGCTCAATCAAGTTTGATATCTCAATCACCGAAGAAGAAATTGCAAAGGCAAGACAGTTTCAAGAAAATTACCCCGAGCGGTTAATTTGGCTTGCAGGATCTACGCATCCTAAGGAGCATGAGCAAGTCATTGCTGCACATCAGCGAGTATTAAAGCAGGTAAGTAATGCGTTACTCATTATCGCGCCTCGCCATCCCGAGCAGTTTCAAGCGGTTGCTGACTACCTCAGTGAACAAGAGATCGCTTTTACCAAAAAGAGTAGTAACGGTATAAACGCAGAAGCTTCGGTCTTGTTAGCGGATACTTTAGGGGAATTAAAGTGGCTATTTGGCGGTGCCGATATCGCCTATATTGGTGGTAGCTTGATTGAACGCGGCGGTCATAACCCACTAGAAGCGGCAGCTCATGGTGTACCAATTTTAACCGGCCCACATACCTATAATTTTGCGCATATATACCCTCAACTTATCGCGCAACAAGGTGCCATCGTAGTCGATGATGAGGACAAGCTTGCCGCTCAAATTATTACGCTATTTGAAGATAAATCGCTTCGAGCGCAAATCGGTGCTAATGCTCAATCGGTACTAGTTGAAAATACCGGGGCTATTGCTAAAACCATGAAACTAATCAATAAGAGCTTGGAATAATTCATGAATACAGTCATCTCTACAATGCAAAACTGGGTTAGCCAAGTCATTGTGAAATACAACTTTTGCCCGTTTGCTCGACAGGAAGTTGAAAGTAACAGCATTCATTATTTCGTGTCTCAAGCGATAAGCCACGACGATGCCGTGATGGATATGTTAGAGCAGTGCTCAGAGTTAAACCATGAGCCAGAGCGAGAAACAACACTAGTTATATTTGATAAAGGTTTTAGCAATTTTGACGACTTTTTGGATCTCGTCGACCTAGCAAACGCTTTATTAGTAGCGCAAGGGTTTGAAGGCACTTATCAAATTGCCACTTTTCATCCTGATTATGTTTTCGCTGATAGCGATGAGCATGACGCAGCAAACTACACTAACCGCGCGCCCTACCCAACACTCCACTTGATCCGCGAAGAAAGTATGGCTCAAGCATTAGCAGAGTATGACGATCCTGAGCAGATCCCAGAAAATAATATCCGTCTCGCAAGGCGTAAAGGGGAAGCGTTTTGGCAGCATTTGCTTCAGCAATGCCACAAAGCTAATTAACCTAAGCTTCGGATAAATAGTCAAAAGGCTGGTTTAGCCAGCCTTTTCTTGTAAGATTTTGGAAGTATTACTTTTTCACCCAGCTGCCATTGACTTGAATATAATGGCCTGAATGCGTTTTGTTATACGCTTTTTTAGCAGCTAAAGCTTCCACTTGCTCAAGTGTAATACCGTTCTTTTTCGCTAATTGCTGGTATTTTTCTTTGCGCTTTTCATTCACTTCATCAACTAGCTGCTGCACACCTTGGCCATTTTTAACTACGCCAAGATAGCCCGATGTAGTTTCGCCAACTAAACCCTGTGATTTAGCATCGTCAATGGAAATTGCGAATGCGGCGAAACTCATACTGAGCCCAATAATTAGGGTAGAGATTGCTTTTAGCTTCATAAATCCTCCTTAGAATAGCTCGCTGTCTTCGCTGAATAAATTGTCGAGTTCTTTATCCACCTTCACGCGGATCTCATGATCTACTTTTACATTTAAGTTGATCGTAATAGGCTCTTTGGTTTCTACTTGCACCTTATGAGTACAAGCGCTCAATACCAATAAAGCTGATATCACTAGCATCCATTTCATTCACTAACGCTCCTCTTTATTTAACGCATTTTCCACTTCGCGCGTAATCTCGTCGCTTAAGCGTAGGGCTCGTAATAAGGTAAACACATTTTCTGAGTGTGTATAGTTAAAGTTTACTGGTTGTTGTTGGAGTTTGTTAATTCCTGTAATTTTAACATCTAAGTCCAACCAGCCGTCTTCACTTAAATTTACGCCACTACTCAATTGCTCAATGGTCAACTCGTCAAGTACACCGATCACCGTTTGTAAGCTAGGTTGCTGCTCTTTTAGCGCATTAATTGATGCATTGTTTTCCACCTTTAACAGCCCCTCACCAACACTGTGTATTTGACCAGAGTCAATTCGCACGCCCGATGAAGAGAGTTGCACTGGTAATGTCCCTGAGATTAGCCCTTTCAGCTCGACGCCCGCATCATGCCCTGAGGCGGCAATAAGGTCCAAACTCAGTTTATCTAGCGATACCTGAACGACCTGCGGCGTTGGGACCAAACTAACTTCATCAACCCCCACGTTACCGGCAAAAACCTGTGCGTTAATATCTTTCAGTTTAGCCACGCCTGCTTCGCTGAGTAGTTGGCCTGTTATTGCTTGAACGATAACACCAGCTCTCAACTCTTCAACACTCAGTGTGGTTGGCTTGAGTTGAATATTAGCTGAACTTAATAGACCAAAGACATCAATCGTTGCATTTTGAATAAGCCGTTCATTAAATAACGCAGAGCCGTTTTGAACGCTCCCGTCTAAGGTAAATATGCGCGTGGATAAATCCCCTTCGAGTACTGCATAGAAATTACCATGGGTAATTTTTAAGTTCGGTAAAAGCGCGTCAATATATGGCTGAAGTTGAGTGAGCTGCTGCGTGGGCACGTGTATTTGTGCTGGATGTTTTAAGCTTGAATATTGATGTTCAAGCAACGCCTTTACACCATCAATATTAATCACATGTGACGCCATCAATCCGCGGCTTTGCTGCCCTTTGCTGTCAATGCTCACGTTTTTCAAACTGAGATCAGCTAAGTTAACTTCTGCTACCTTAGTATTGCCCGACAAGGTTGAAAAGATTTCTCCGGTCGCGACTGAGCCTTGCCAGTGCAGTGTCTGCGCAAACTCATTCAGTTTATAATTCTGCTGTTGTATCTGTGCACTGGTTAAGTTGAGATTGATATCAAAATCATGTGTAGGC
Source organism: Pseudoalteromonas sp. OF7H-1 (assembly GCF_022347825.1). Classification (NCBI taxonomy): domain Bacteria; kingdom Pseudomonadati; phylum Pseudomonadota; class Gammaproteobacteria; order Alteromonadales; family Pseudoalteromonadaceae; genus Pseudoalteromonas; species Pseudoalteromonas sp. OF7H-1. Next base: position 78,824 of record NZ_JAKRFX010000020.1, read on the forward strand.
TTGAGCACAACTCGCCCGCTCAACTCACTCTGTTTTGCTGTTACATTCTCAACACTCAGGTTTTGCAGTTTTGAATCAAGCGTTATCGCAAAACTCATTCCTTCAGGTAAGACTCTGTGTAGTAGATGTCCACTTTTGAGTTTTGGCACATCTAGCTGCGCATGTAAATCAAGCGTCAAAGATGGATTATCAATCACCAAATCTGATGTCAACAACTGGGTTGAGAATATACTCGGCTGAGCCTCAACTGTAATTAGCTCGGTTGGATCACCCGATATTTTGAAGCGGCTATTGAGCTCGAGATTCTCAGCAATAGCATCTTGCAGTGTAAGCTTTTGAAGGTCACTTGTGATTTCCCCGCTCATATTAACAAAATTTGGCCGCGCAATAAGCGCTCCAGCCAGTGTATGCGCGCCCCACTTTTCATCGGAAAATTCAAGGCGAATATCACCATTGACGAAAGGCTCAGTTAAGTCGACTGCCAACTCGTTAACTTCAAGCTGTAACGGTTTATCTCTACCTGTCACTTGAAGTAAATCTGTCGCAATTGAATCCGCAGAAATAGTAATTTCACTCGGTATACGAAGCTGCCAAGTGGTCGGTAACAGTTTGTTATATTCAGAAGTAAGACAATTAAGCGTTGATTTCGCTGAAATCGGCTCGGCAAGTGCTATCTTCCCCTGCTGTGTGGCTAAATCATAGCGCCCTGACACAGCGCCTATATACGCAACGGTACCTTTACACTCAGCCTGTTCAAGCGCCACTAAAGTTTCAAGTTCTAGCTCTGTGTCCATAGCTAGACCATCGAATTCAAGTTGGCTAGTTCCTGAAAGGGCTTGGATCTGAGGAGGTAACAAAGCGCCGAGGTACTCGCCACTAAGGTCAACATTTGCAGCAATACGCTCTGGCTGCAACGTAACTTCTGCAGCGATGTCACCTGAAACTACAAATTGATTCAGCTCGGACTCCGAAATCGACACAACTAATGGCTTGGGTAATGGCTTGCCAGAAATAGACAGCTTGGCAACATGCATTTTGGGTCTGGTGATGTCGAGTGGCAATGCAAGGCGCTGTGGCCGAGTTGCATCTGACTTTTTGGGCGAAAGAAGTTGCATATCCGCTTTTTCAATATTGACTTGGCGCATGCTTAGTTGCGCATCATAAAGCTGGGCATTAAACGCATCAGTCTGCACACATGCTTTTGTAATATGGATACGATTGAAGCCCGACAAACGCCAGTCAAGACAACTGACCTGAAGTTCATTAACTGGTATAAAATGTTTAATGGCCCAGAGCGACAAAGGAACTCTGGCAAGGTAAACACCCACGAAAACACTGAGTATCAACACTAAGCTCCAAAGCCATTTTTTCATTCGTATCCCTAAAATATGATTGGTATTTCCTTTTCAGTGTACCCGATAGATAATTATCGAGCCATGAATAAAAAAGGCCACCGAAGTGACCTTTTTTAATTTCGTTAGCCTACTAGCTTACGCGCATTGCGGAACATACGCATCCAAGGGCTATCTTCTTGCCACTCATCTGGGTGCCAAGAGTTTGCTACTGCTCTGAATACACGCTCTGGATGCGGCATCATCACAGTTGCACGACCGTCTGTTGACGTCATGCCCGTAATACCAGCAGGAGAGCCATTCGGGTTAGCTGGGTACTGAGTGGTTGGATCACCGTAGTTATCAACAAACTTCACAGCAACTGAACCTGAATTCAGTGCCGTTTGTACCGCCGCTTCGCTTGCAAACTCAGCATGACCTTCACCATGTGATACCGCGATTGGCATGCGAGAGCCAGCCATACCATCAAAGAAAATTGACGGGCTTTGCTGTACTTCAACTAAGCTAAAACGCGCTTCAAAACGCTCTGACTTGTTGGTGACAAAACGTGGCCAGTTTTCCGTGCCTGGGATCAGCTCTTTTAATGTAGAAAGCATCTGACAGCCATTACACACACCTAAGCTGAAAGTATCTTGGCGTTGGAAGAAGCCTTGGAATTGCTCGCGTGCTGAGTCATGGAATAGGATTGATTTAGCCCAGCCTTCACCAGCACCTAAAACGTCACCGTATGAGAAGCCACCACATGCCACTAGGCCTTTGAATTGCTCTAGTGTTAAGCGACCTTCAAGGATATCGCTCATGTGTACGTCGATTGCCGCAAAGCCAGCACGGTTAAATGCTGCCGCCATTTCGATATGTGAGTTAACGCCTTGCTCACGCAAGATGGCAACTTGAGGCTTCACCCCTTTTGCAATGTAAGGCGCTGCGATATCTTCGTTTAGATCAAAGCTTAGTTTAACGTTAAGGCCCGGATCTTTGTCATCGAACTTAGCGTCAAATTCTTGCTTCGCGCAATCTGGGTTATCACGTAGTGCTTGCATCTGGTAAGTTGTCTCAGCCCAGATAGTGCGAAGCTCAGTGCGAGTATTTTCAAGTACTGCCTGACCGCCACGGGTAAAGATAACCTTGTCTTCACTGTTTAGCGTACCGATGCGATGTGCAATATCAGCAATACCGTGCTCAGCAAATACCGCTTCAACCGCAGCGATATCGTCATTGCGAACTTGCAATACTGCGCCAAGCTCTTCATTGAATAACACTTCTAAGTCTGTACCTTGCAGCGCATCTAATTCAATGCTCACACCTGTGTGGCCTGCAAACGCCATTTCCGCAGCAGTGGTGAATAGACCACCGTCAGAGCGGTCGTGGTAAGCGATAAGCTTGCCTGACTCAACTAATGCTTGTACCGCATTGTAGAAGCCTTTTAACAGCTCTGGGCTGTCAACATCAGGTGTCTTGTCGCCAAGTTGCTTGTACACTTGCGCTAAGCTTGAGGCACCAAGACGGTTTTGACCAGCACCTAAGTCAAGTAGGAATAGGCTGGTTTCACCCTTATCAGTACGAAGCTCAGGCGTGACTGTTTTGCGAATATCTTCAACACGACCAAATGCAGTGATGATAAGTGATAATGGCGCAGTCACTGACTTTTCTTCGCCATGCTCATCCCACTGAGTCTTCATCGACATTGAATCTTTACCAACTGGGATTGTAAGGCCTAATGCAGGACATAATTCTTCACCAACCGCTTTAACCGCTTCGTAAAGACCCGCATCTTCGCCTGGATGACCCGCAGCCGCCATCCAGTTTGCCGAAAGCTTAATGTTGTTTAGGCTACCGATATTAGCACCAGCGATATTGGTTAACGCTTCTGCTACTGCTAGACGCGCTGATGCACCATAGTTAAGTAGTGCTGCAGGGGTGCGTTCACCCATCGACATCGCTTCACCGTGGTAAGTATCGTAAGTTGCCGCCGTTACCGCACAGTTAGCGACAGGTACCTGCCAAGGGCCAACCATTTGGTCACGTGCAACCAGACCCGTTACGGTTCTGTCACCAATCGTGATAAGGAATGTTTTCTCAGCAATCGTTGGTAGGCGAAGCAAACGCTTAGCAGCATCTTCAAGCTCAATACCCGCAGTATCTAATGCTGTACCCACTACACGCTTTGACTCAACGTCACGATGCATTTTAGGTGGCTTGCCAAGTAAAACGTCTAGTGGCAGGTCCACAGGATTATTATCAAAGTGGCTATCAGCGACTGTTAGGTGACGTTCTTCTGTCGCTTCACCAATTACCGCATATTGTGCGCGCTCACGCTTACAAATTGCTTCAAAGCGAGCAAAGTCTTCAGCTGCAACTGCCAATACATAACGCTCTTGCGACTCGTTACACCAGATTTCGTGTGGTGCCATGCCTGGTTCATCGTTCGGGATGTTACGTAGCTGGAACTTACCACCACGGCCGCCGTCGTCGACAAGCTCAGGAAATGCATTTGATAAACCACCCGCGCCCACGTCGTGAATAAACGCAATTGGGTTATCATCACCAAGCTGCCAACATTTGTCGATCACTTCCTGACAACGGCGTTCCATCTCAGGGTTTTCACGCTGAACAGAAGCAAAGTCTAAATCTTCGTTTGATTGGCCAGATGCCATTGATGAAGCAGCCCCGCCGCCAAGCCCGATGTTCATTGCAGGACCACCAAGTGCGATTAGCTTAGCACCTACAGGGATTGAGCCTTTTTGCACGTGATCTTCACGGATGTTACCTAAACCACCAGCGATCATGATTGGCTTGTGGTAACCACGTACTTCAGCGCCATTATGGCTTTCTACTTTTTCTTCGTAAGTACGGAAGTAACCCAATAGGTTTGGACGACCAAATTCGTTGTTAAATGCAGCGCCACCAAGTGGGCCATCAAGCATGATGTCTAATGCATTAACAATGCGTCCTGGTTTACCAAAGTTAGTTTCCCAAGGTTGCTCAAAACCCGGAATACGAAGGTTAGAAACCGTAAAGCCAACTAAACCTGCTTTTGGCTTAGAACCACGACCGGTTGCACCTTCATCGCGGATCTCACCACCTGAACCTGTTGATGCGCCAGAAAATGGGGCAATCGCCGTTGGGTGGTTGTGCGTTTCCACTTTCATCAGAATGTGGATATCTTCCTCGTGGTAAGCATATTCGCCGTCTGTATTTGGGAAGAAACGACCCGCTTTAGAGCCAACCATTACCGCAGCGTTATCTTTATACGCCGACAATACGTTGTCACTATTGGTTTCGTAGGTGTTTTTAATCATTTTAAACAGCGACTTAGGCTGTTCTACACCATCGATAGTCCAATCAGCATTGAAAATTTTGTGACGACAGTGCTCAGAGTTTGCTTGAGCGAACATGAACAGTTCGATGTCATTAGGGTTACGGCCAAGCTTTTCAAAGCTTTCTACTAAGTAGTCAATTTCGTCATCAGCAAGTGCAAAGCCTTGCTCAACGTTCGCAACCGCGAGTGCTTCACGGCCGCCGCCAAGAATATCCACTGAAGACATTGGGCGAGGCGTTTCCGTGCGGAATAATTTAGCTGCATCATCAAGCTCTGCATGAGCAGATTCGGTCATGCGGTCATGAAGTAATTGTGCAACTTCGTCGAACTGAGCTTGTGTTAGTTCACCCTCAACATAATAAGCAATACCACGCTCAACACGGTGTACTTGCGTAAGACCACAGTTGTTTGCAATATCTGTCGCTTTAGAAGCCCAAGGAGAGATAGTTCCGATCCTTGGTGTTACCAAGATCAGTTTGCCCTCTGGCGTGTGCTCCGTAATAGTCGGTCCATACTTTAACAGGCTGTTTAGCTTAGTTAACTCAGCCTCTGAAAGCTCAGCCGTTAAATCAGCAAAATGCATGAACTCGGCATAAACATTGGTAACTGGTAATTGAGCTGCAGCGCAGGTTTTAAGGATCTTTTGGACTTTGAAATCTGAAAGTGCAGGTGCACCACGTAGGATTAACATAGGTATTTTCATCCGGGGTTAAGGATTGAACGATATCTTTGGGCGCTCATTATAGTGGAAATAGCGCGCGGAATTAACACTAATTTGTCAAAACTAGAAAATATCATGCAAATCTATCATTATCTTAAGTTAATTCGGCTTTTGCAATTATGATTTTGCTGCGGTAAGTTGGGATTTCGAGCGCAAAAGAGAACCTAGGTCATGTTTAAATACGTCTTTATGTGCGTTGTTGTCATCTGTTTAGTTGGGTGCGACAAAGCCCCTCTTAATCAGTTGCAACATGTAAAACAAAATAAGGTATTACGTGTTGGCACGCTCGCGGGCCCGGGAAACTACTACCAAGGCACCACTGGAGAACAAGGGTTCGAATATGAACTGGCGAGTGAATTTGCCAATGAGCTTGGTGTTGAATTACACATTGTTCCTTACTTTAACTTAGATGAGTTGTTTGCAAGGCTAGATGCCGGAGACTTAGATATCGTCGCCTCCGCGGTGAGCTTTCACCCATCAAGAACAGTACAATATCGTTTTGGCCCAACGTATAGAATGATCAGTCAAAAACTCGTGTACAAACAAGGGAGAGAGTGGCCAAGAGACTTTGATGATATTAAAGCGCCAATTACCGTACTTGCACACAGCAATCATGTTATTGCGCTTGAAGAGGCGAAAACAAGCCACCCTCATTTGAGTTGGGAGGTTGTTTCAGATAAAGGTGAGGAAGAGCTGCTTCAGGCCATCATTGATGGAGAGATTGACTACACCATTACAGACTCACATTCACTGGCCCTATTTAGACGCTACCACCCGACCGTCAGTATTGCGTTTTCAGTTACAAAAGATGAACATGTGGCGTGGATGATGCGTAACGAAAAAGACGATTCGTTATATGCGTTGCTGCCTGCATTTTTCGCTCGAGTACAACAAAACAACTTTTTGGCCACGCTCGAAGAGAAGTATTTTGGTCATATCGAAGAGTTTAACTATGTAAACACCTTAGCTTTTGTCGAAGCCGTACATAGTACCTTACCCACCTATCTCAAGTGGTTTAAAAGTTATTCGAAACAGCACAATATCGATTGGCGTTTGCTGGCTGCAGTCAGCTATCAAGAATCGATGTGGGATCCCAGAGCTAAGTCTCCAACTGGGGTTCGTGGCATCATGATGCTAACACAACCCACGGCTAAAAAAGTTGGCGTGACAAACCGCCTCAATGCGCAGCAAAATATTGAAGGTGGCGCCAAATACCTACGTATTTTATTCGACCGTATGCCTGAAGAAATACAGCAGCCCGATAGTACTTGGCTTGCCCTTGCTTCTTACAATGTGGGCTGGGGACATGTGCGGGATGCGCGTAACATTACTGCGGATCAAGGTGGCGATCCGAATAACTGGGCAGACGTTAAAAAACGACTACCACTACTTACTAAAAAGCGCTACTATCGAAATACAAGATATGGATATGCTCGTGGTGATGTCGCGGTAACGTATGTAGATAATATTCGCCGCTATTATGATGCACTAGTGTGGTTGGAAGACAACGGTGCACTCCTACCTGACAGCAGCAAAGCCTCTTCGCAAACGACTCCGGTTGATAATCCAGACAAAGCCAGTGAAGTCGAGAAGCAACAGTAATTTATATTTACTAAACTGGCTTGATAAATGCTTCAAAAGGTCATAAATCTGTCATAGGCATAGCGTATTTATACTAAATTAATATTTGGGGGCGTTACCCCCACCTAATCTCTCACATTCGGAGGTTCTATGTTGAGAAGACGTCGGAATCATCAATTTAAACGTAACACCAAATACACGTCGCCAAATCGCCGTCGTGTCATGATGAAAAATGCACATCGTAAAATGCTCTTGCGCCATCGTATTTTTGCGCTAATTCAAATGGAAGAGCAAAGGGACGCGAAAACAGCCACTGCGGTAGTACAACCCTAAGTACTACCGTTTTTCAACTTTTTTGCTGCTTTAATCTCTTGGCGTCTGCGCTTAAAAAATGCAGACAGCTTTTCGCCACATGTCTCACCCAGTACGCCCGATGTAACTTCTAGTTGGTGGTTGAGCTTTTCATGCTGTAACAAGTTCATTATCGAACCAGCCGCGCCCGTTTTTGCATCCGAGGCACCAAACACCACTCGGCTCAAGCGGCTATGGACCAGTAAACCAGCACACATAGGACATGGCTCAAGCGTCACATATAAAGTGCAATCAATCAGCCGATAATTTTCAACGACTTTGCCAGCTTCTCGAATAGCCATCATTTCAGCGTGAGCCGAAGGATCATGACAGGTAATTGAACGGTTCCAGCCCGCAGCTATCATTTCACCATCTTTCACTACAACAGCGCCGACAGGAATTTCGTTTTCGGCTTCAGCTTTGTCAGCAAATGCTAACGCCACTTTCATCCAATATTGATCATCTTTTACTTCTGACATGGTAATTTTATAGTCGTCTTCACCTAAAATGGAGTATATCACCTCCAGCAGAGCTCTGGTTAAGCTGCTATTCTTAAATAATCATAGTCACCAATACAGCTGCTTTTATAAGCAAACTCAGGATGTTACCAACATCTTTTTAATATTTTGCGGACATTATTGATAATTTTCGCAATTTTGCCGTGGCTCACAGGGTTGGATTTACGCTATAATTCGCCGCTTTTTTTATTTCGTAAGCTCAAAAACACACGGGTAGAATATGAAATTTCCGGGACGCCGTAGGCATAAACACTATTTTCCGGTGGAAGATAAAGATCCGCTTATTAACCAGTTACACGCTGATGATCGGCTAAAAAGGAGCTATATCTGTGGTATAGATCAAATCGTCGTTGATATCGAAGCGAAAGTGGATCAAGCTTTTCTTGATGAATTCCACTTACAGCGTGGTATGTCACAAGTGATAGACAATGATGTCACCAACGCCCTTTATGATAGGCTAAAACGTGATGACATGATCGACTATGAATTTGCCGGCGGTACCATAGGTAACACCATGCACAACTATTCAGTGCTAGCAGATGACCGCTCAGTACTGCTTGGGGTGATGAGTGAAAACATAAAGATTGGCAGCTACGCCTATAAATTTTTATGTAACACCTCAAGCCGAGTTGATCTGGACTACTTGCAGCCAGTTGATGGCCCCATTGGTCGTTGTTTTACGCTTATCGATGACAGTGGTGAGCGAACTTTTGCTATCAGCGCAGGATTAATGAACCACCTACGTCCTGAGTCTATTTGCCAAACGCTTATCGAAGAATCATCGGCGTTAGTGATCAGCGCTTATTTGATGCGCACGAGTGGCGACGAAACCATGACACAAGCAACGATGCAGGCGGTTGAGTATGCCAATAATGCTGGCATACCCGTAGTATTGACGCTTGGCACTAAGTTCTTAATTGAACAAGACCCCAAGTGGTGGGCTGATTTCGTTGCTAAACATGTTGATATCCTTGCGATGAACGAAGAAGAAGGTGAGGCGATCACAGGCTTTAGCGATCCACTTCTCGCTGCGGATAAAGCACTGGACTGGGTTGATTTGGTCATTTGTACCGCTGGCCCTAAAGGGCTGTTTATGGCGGGTTATGTTGATGACAGCTGCAAGCGTGTGACTGAATACCCGTTGCTGCCTGGTGCTATTCCTGAATTTAATCGCTACGAATTCTCACGCGCGATGAAAAAAGCCCAATGTGAACAGCCGATCAGGGCATACAGCCATACCGCTCCTTACATGGGTGGACCGGATATCATCAAGAATACGAATGGTGCCGGTGACTGTGCCCTTGCCGCTGTTCTGCATGATATTTGCGCCAATGAATATCATAAGCTAAATGTCCCAAACTCGGCGAAGCATGAACAAAGTGCTATTACCTATTCATCTTTGGCACAGATAAGCAAATATGCAAACCGTGCAAGCTATGAGGTACTCGTTCAGCATTCACCAAGGCTATCTCGAGGCCTACCTGAGCGTGAAGACTCACTAGAGCAATCATACTGGGAACAATAACGGTCCTCAGCATGTTTAGGATTGGTAAAAATAGCGACTACGGTCGCTATTTTTATATCATCTAGTTTGTATATAACTTGGCATCAAAAAATAGCAGTACCAAGTTCATTGGATAGATATTCTAATGCCGCGATCCCAGCCAAAGAGTTACCAACTTTATCAAGCCCAGGCGACCAGACCGAAATTGTAAAACGATTCGGCACAATAGCGATTATTGCTCCCCCGACGCCCGACTTGCCAGGCATTCCTACTCGATAACCAAAGTCACCTGCTGCATCGTAAAGACCACTCGTAAACAACAGCGAGTTCATTTGCTTGGTTTGTTTTTTGGTTAGTATCCGCTGTTTTGATAAGTTGCAGTAACCCTGACTAGACAGATAGGAAAATGACTTCGCCAACTCAGTGGTATTCATTTCAATTGCACAAAAATTGAAATAAGACCACAACACATCCTCGACTTCATTATTAAAATTGCCAAATGACTTCATCAAATAAGCCATCGCTGCATTTCTATACCTGTGATCATACTCAGACTGCGCCACAATCTTATTAATACACAGCTTGTCGTTACCAGACATCGCTCTGTAGCTTTCTAGCATGGTATGAATTGGAGCAGATAAACGAGAGTACAGCGCATCACAAGTTACAATGGCACCTGCATTTATAAAGGGATTTCTTGGAATACCATTTTCGAACTCAAGCTGAGTTAAGGAGTTAAAAGCAGTACCCGAAGGCTCTTTCCCTACCCGACTCCACAGCTCGTCACCATAGCGCTGCAGTGCTAGCGTCAATGTCATTACTTTGGATACTGATTGAATTGTAAATCTGGCTTCAGTATCTCCAGCACTAAATGTTTCGCCATCTACCGTGTGCAGTGAAACAGAAAATTGTTCTAACGGCTGCTCAGCTAAAGCGGGAATATAGTTAGCAACTTTGCCTTGGCGTAACAACGGTTGAACTCGCTGTGCAGCCTGCTCTAAAATTTCTTGGTAATTTGGCATATGCTCGTAATTAAGGCTAGCTAGGATGATTTGGGAAGTGTATCAAAAAAGGCCCCGTAGGGCCTGATGTTTATCTGAAACTAAGGTTATTTCAGTTCCATTTCTTGAATAATCTCGTGCGCAATAGGTGGCGTTGTACTCACCGGCTTCTGATGTTTATTGGCTTTTAACTGACCTTTTCGGTGCTTCAAAGCTGCATCAAGCTTTTTAGACGCTTTAGCAATAGCAGGATACATCACTTCGTCTTCACCTTTTACTGATATTCGGCTACCTGCGTAGTTTGTACTTATCTCCGTGTAAAATTGTTTGTGTTCTTTGCTGACGATGATGTCTAGGGATAACAACGACGGAAAATGGTTAGCGATCTTGGCAAACTTTTCATGAACGTGGTTTTTAACAGCATCGGTTACATCTACGTGATGGCCAGATAAATTAATCTTCATATGCAATCCTTCTTTTGCGTTTACCCTTAACAATAGTATTGGCACGATTGCTCGATTTCTCAAGAGCCTTAGCAGAAATTTATTACAAAAATTGGAAGGAAGCTGATTCTAATCAAAAAATAAATAAGGAGAATTAGTGAGGCCTTTGATCTCAAATGTATGTTTATTAGAACTCAGGCATAAAAAAAGCCCTAGCAAGGGCTCTTTTCATATTGCGTAAACTTTACAATTAAAGGCCTGCACGCTCTTTGATGACAGCAATCAATGCTGAACCACCGTGATTTGATTCAGCCCATGCTAAATCTTTACCATCTTCTAGCGCGCTTTTTGGAATACTTTTAATAATGTACTCGCCCGAATCGACAGCATTGCTAGCAATAGCATGTCTAAGTAAGTTATTACCGTTGCACTGGATTGCGTCGTAAACATTACGCATTTTCAGGCGTGATGTTTTCAAAGCGTTACGAATGCGATTTTTATCGTCCGCTGCGATATATTCACATATAGAAAGCGCCAACTGATCGTTTGCACTTACTGGTTTGCTGAAAGAAAAAGCTGCAACAGCGATAGAAGCTGACAGTAGCACGGTAGTTAATTTCATTACACAGACCCTTTAATACTTTATTCGTAGCATATAACTGGCTATATTTTAGCAACCTAAACAATTGTTAGCAAGAAACTCATAGTTTTTTGTTCAGAGTTACGAATTTATAACTATGGTTATTTCTTTCATCAGGTTCGTTACACTCAGTTTCAAGCACTTCCCACTCAGCAACTTGCTCGTAGTCTGGAAATTGAGTATCTCCTTCAACTTCTAAATCGATGAAGGTCAAATAGAGCCGCTGAGCATAAGGCAGAAATATGTCATATATATGACCACCACCAATTATCATAATTTCGTCACAACCCCTAACAGCACTAAGTGCGGCTTCAGGTGAAGCAAGGACTTCAATACCTTCTTGAGTATAGTCAAGATTTCTGGATATCACTATGTTTCTACGACCAAGAAGAGGCCTACCAATAGACTCAAATGTCTTTCGGCCCATAATCACAGGTTTACCTAGCGTAACCTTTTTGAAATGTTGAAGATCTGCAGGCAAGTGCCACGGCATATCGTTATCTTTTCCGATAATACGGTTATTTGCCATCGCAGCTATCATTGAAATTACCACAACGCACCTTTATAGTATTTTAGTATTAGTTTATACACACAATTAGCATGCAAGATGTTTGATTAACCTGAACTCGGGATAAGAAGTAAGTTAATCCACTAAAATCACTAAGCTCAAAAGCGTAGTATCACTCTAGCCAGAAGTTATTTCTTAATACAAGGCAAATTTGTGCGTCAATAGCTGGCCTATTGCAAACAAATTTAACGCAGTAGTAAGGGATAACAGCTGCTAGAGAACAAGTTGTTATCCCGAGTTCAGATTGATTAGTATATCATCTTCAATACAATTGCGGCGAGAATACTGAGTTGAAGTAATATACTGTTCAAATAGGCATAAAAAAGGCCCATATATGGGCCTCTTAGAATAAATTCAATGTAACTTAACGCTCGTAAATAACTTCAACATCGTAGTCGTCGTCATCCCAATCATCCCAGTCATCATCGTCGCTCTTATCATTTTTAGTTGCGTGTCTGTGGTATGTGTCCCACTTAAATTCAACTTCTTCTTGCTGCTCTTCTTCGAATTTATCTTTTGGCATGCTTTCAAGAAGGTTCATGATATCAAAGCACAAAGGTTGCGTATTTAACTTGTTTGCAGCAGAGATCATATAAAAGTTTTCTGCGTCTAGCTCTTCAGCAATACGGGCGCATACTTCTTCTCTTTCTTCTTCAAGTAATAAATCCACTTTATTTAGCACTAACCAGCGAGGCTTTTCCGCTAATTTAGGACTGTATTGGTGCAGTTCGTTAATAATAGCGAAGCCATTCTCGACAGGATCACTACCGTCAACCGGCATCACATCAATAATGTGTAATAACACCCGACAGCGCTCTAAGTGCTTTAAGAAACGAATGCCAAGACCTGCGCCGTCCGCAGCACCTTCAATTAGGCCTGGGATATCAGCAATTACAAATGACTTGCTCGCTTCAGGTCTCACAACACCTAAATTAGGTACTAGCGTGGTAAATGGATAGTCAGCGACTTTTGGCTTGGCTGCAGATACACTACGGATAAACGTAGATTTACCAGCATTTGGCAGACCTAACAAACCGACGTCTGCAAGCAGCATTAATTCTAAGCGAAGGTTACGAACTTCACCTTGAGTACCCAGCGTTTTCTGTCTTGGTGCGCGATTAGTACTTGACTTAAAACGCGTATTACCAAGACCATGATACCCACCTTTCGCTACAATCAGCTTTTGTCCATTTTTGGTCAAATCGCCTAAACACTCTTCAGTATCGACATCTGTAACTCTTGTACCAACTGGTACCTTAAGTACTAAGTCCTGACCTTTTTTACCAGTACAATTACGGCCTTGACCATTGGTACCACGCTCAGCCCTGTGAAAGCGTTCAAACTGATAGTCGATAAGCGTATTTAAATTTTCATCAGCCTGCAGGAATACACTACCGCCATCGCCACCATCACCACCGTCTGGGCCACCATCTGGCACAAACTTTTCGCGGCGGAATGAAACGACACCACTGCCCCCATCTCCGGCTTCCGCTCTAATCTCTACTTCATCGACAAACTTCATGGTTTAAACTCTTTAACTCTGTCTGAATTCACTACACCATTATAGCAGCAGCGACAAATCGCTCCTAATACCAATTGTATTAATACGCCTTGATATAGCTAATTTGGTAATTGATGTGCTGAAAACAAAAAACCCCGCCTAAGCGGGGTTTTTTAGTATTTAATACCGATTACTCAGCAACGATGCTAACGTACTTACGGTTTAAAGGACCTTTCTGCTCAAAAACAACTTTACCGTCTGCTTTTGCGAAGATTGTGTGGTCTTTACCGATACCTGCGTTAGAACCAGCGTGGAACTTAGTACCACGTTGACGAACGATGATGCTACCCGCTAGAACTGATTCGCCACCAAAACGTTTAACACCTAAGCGTTTACTTTCTGAATCGCGACCGTTACGAGTACTACCAGCTGCCTTCTTATGTGCCATCTTTCTGTACCTCTAAAAATTAAGCGCTAATGCCAGTGATTTTAACTTCAGTGAACCACTGACGGTGGCCCATCTGCTTACGAGAATGCTTACGACGTCTAAATTTAACAATCTTAATCTTCTCGCCACGACCGTGAGATACAACTTCAGCTGTAATTTTACCACCGTTAACAAACGGTGCACCGATCTCGATCTTTTCACCATCAGCAATTAGAAGTACTGAATCAAATTCAACTGCTGCACCAGTTTCAACGTTTAGCTTTTCTAAACGAATTGTTTGACCTTCAGTCACACGGTGCTGTTTACCACCACTTTGGAAAACCGCGTACATAATTAACTCCGTCTGTGCGCCCTCAAATCGACGCAACTTAATATTCTTCAATAGGGCGCGAAGTTTACGCTAATGCGTATCTTGGCGCAAGAGTAAATTTGAAGAAAGTGAATAAAATTTAGCTCGCATGAGGGCAATCAAATATTTTCCCCTATTCTAGTCAAAAAAATGTCAAAGCCAAGCTCTTTTTTCTCTCAATTTATCAGACAAAAGGCGAATCCATAGTTTACCTAATACAGTACCAAATGAGATTTTACTGTACCTATTTCACCCATTACGCGACCATCAAAAGCACAAAAAGTAAGCATAAAAACGTTTTTTTATAAGCAACTACGACAATTTATCGAGTCGATGATTTTTTTGTAGTACAATCGCCGAGTTTATTCATTTTCGGTTAATAGATTGGCTCGGAGCGCAATGGATATAAAAACTATCCAAAATTTGGTTGAGCAAGATATGCTTGACGTCAACCAACTTATACATCAACAAATGCAATCTGATGTTGCACTTGTAAAACAGCTAGGTTTATACATTGTAAATAGCGGAGGAAAACGCATCCGCCCAATGTTAGCCCTTTTGGCTGCACGAGCATTAGGTTACGAAGGTGATAAACACATCACACTAGCGACAATTGTAGAGTTTATTCACACAGCAACCTTACTCCACGATGACGTGGTTGATGAGTCATTACTGCGCCGTGGAGAACCGACTGCAAATGCTGAATTTGGAAATGCGGCAAGCGTATTAGTCGGTGACTTTATCTACACTCGTTCATTCCAGTTGATGGTTGGTCTTGGTAATATGGAAGTCATGCAGATCCTAGCGGATGCAACCAATATTATCGCTGAGGGCGAAGTGTTACAGCTAATGAACTGTAATGACCCAGATACAACTGAAAAGAGTTATATGCAGGTTATCTACAGCAAAACGGCAAAGCTTTTTGAAGCTGCAACTTTACTACCCGCTGTAGTGCTTGAGCAATCAGACGAAATTAAAACTGCGCTTAAGCTTTACGGTATGCATTTAGGCACAGCCTTCCAACTTGTAGACGATATTCTTGACTACAGTGCTAACGCAGAATTGCTGGGTAAGAATATTGGTGATGATCTCGCCGAGGGTAAACCTACGCTTCCGCTTATTTATGCAATGCAGCATGCAAATGCTCTGCAAACAGCTCAGATCAGAACAGCAATAGAAAGTGGTAATGGACTTGATTATCTTGAAGATATTTTAGCAACACTAGCCGAGACCAAAGCTCTTGACTTCACGATGGCTAAAGCCCAAGAAGAAGCCCAAAAAGCGATTGCACAATTGAGCGTTTTACCTGACTCAGTGCATAAAGAAGCACTGATAGGACTTGCCAAGCTTTCTGTGGATAGAGAGTATTAATCGTCCCCTAGCCAGTTTATGAGCTATAAAAAGGTCGCTGATGCGACCTTTATTTTTCTGGTGGCCTGTAGCCTTCAATTTCGACTTCTTTATCTTCAAACAAAAAGCCGACCATCTGCTCTTCAAGCATTTGCCTGTGCTCAGGATCCATCATATTAAGATGCTTTTCGTTGATTAGCATAGTTTGCTTATGCTGCCATTGCTGCCAAGCTTCTTTGGAGATGTTATTAAATATACGTTCACCAACTTCTCCTGGATACAGTTGAAAATCCAGTCCAGGCGCTTCCTTTTGTAACTTTTGACAAAATACCGTACGTGCCATGAGTATCTACCTCTTCAATTTTAATCGTGCACTCAATGAGAGTCAGCACCAGTGATAGCGTCAGTTTACCCTATTGCGGTTAATACTTTAACCAACTTTTTAGTCGGCGCAGCGAGCCCAACCTCTGGCGGGTTATGAGTATCGAACCACAGCAATTGCTGATCATGCACACAATCTGGCATACTTTTTACTTCTACAACCACGGGGGTAATAGTTAACTCAAAATGCGTAAAAATATGCACAAAGGGTTCAAGTGTATTTGTACATTCAAGTTTAAGTTCTTGCTGCTTAATAAACGCGTCTAACTCATCTTGCTCTGCAAACTCAAAAAAGCCGAATAACCCACCCCATATTCCACTCGAAGGGCGCTTCTCCATCAAAACTTTATCACCACATTTAATTATTAAGTGGTGAGTACGCTTTTTTGGTTTCTCTTTTTTGGGTTTAGGGTTTGGAAACTCTTTAACCCGATTATTTTTGAACGCCGAACATTCCTCAACAAGTGGGCAAACATCACAGTTTGGTTTACTTCTGGTACATACGCCTGAACCTAAATCCATCATAGCCTGATTAAACGCTCTTACATCACCGCTTGGCGTGACGGCATCACTCAAAGACCATAACTGATTTTCGACCTTTTTTACTCCGTACCAGCCCTCAACCATATAAAACCGAGCTAGGACTCGCTTAACATTACCATCGAGTATTGGATGATGCTGACCAAGCGCAAGAGAGAGTATCGCACCTGCGGTAGAGCGACCAATGCCTGGTAAGTCCATCACCGCTTCTAATGTTTGTGGGAATTCACCCTTATAGCTATCTCTGATCACTTTTGCAGCTTTATGAAGATTTCTTGCTCTGGCGTAATAACCAAGCCCAGTCCAATGGTGTAACACTTCATCTTCCGGTGCATCGGCCAATGCAATTACTGTTGGGAAGCGCGCCATAAAGCGCTCAAAATAAGGAATAACTGTGGTTACTTGAGTCTGCTGTAACATCACCTCAGAAATCCATACTTTATACGGTGTTTTTCCGAGTTGCCACGGCAGTGTTTTTCTACCATGAAGGTGATACCAAGACACAACTTGCTCACCAAACCACTTAGCTTGTTGCTGGCTAACTTTCATAAACTTGACTAGTACTTGCTACAAAAGCCGCCAGTGTAATCACAATTGCTTTAATAGTCACCACGTAAAATTTCACTCTATACTTGTTTATTCCCAACTGAATGACGATAATGTGCGACCATTTTCACGAGCATAGAAATGACCATGAACGAATCAAGCAAAAGTGCGCTCGAACAGGCGCAGGAAGAAGGCAAGTACATCAGAAAAGTGCGTAGCTTTGTTAAGCGTGAAGGACGTCTTACTAAAGGCCAAGCAGCATCGCTAGAAAAATGCTGGCCAACAATGGGACTGGAGCACCAACAAGGTTTGCTGGACTTTACAGAAGTATTTGGTAACAGCAATGAAGTCGTTCTTGAGATTGGATTTGGGATGGGCAAGTCTCTCGTTGAGATGGCAAAAAATAACCCACAACAAAACTTTATTGGCATAGAAGTACACCGTCCAGGTGTAGGTGCTTGTTTGATGGATGCAGATGAGCAAGGCATCACTAACTTACGTGTTTTTGAACACGATGCAGTTGAAATTTTAGCGGATTGTATCGCTGATGGCAGCCTTGCTAAATTACAGCTATTCTTCCCTGATCCATGGCATAAAAAGCGTCACCACAAACGTCGCATTGTACAACTTGAATTTGCTGAGAAAATACGCCAAAAGCTTAAAGTAGGTGGCGTGTTCCATATGGCAACTGACTGGGAAAACTATGCCGAGCATATGCTTGAAGTGATGAGTGCAGCACCTGGTTATAAAAACCAGTCGCAAAGCAATGATTATGTTCCTCGTCCAGACTTTAGACCGCTTACTAAGTTTGAGCAGCGAGGCCATCGTTTAGGACATGGCGTTTGGGACTTAATGTTCGAGCGTATTAGCTAAACAACCCCCTCTCTATAATGAAGCAGCTCAACAGGCTGCTTCATCGTCCATCTATTTGAGTACATTCACTAGGAGCTAGCGTTGCAGTTTACCAACCCAAGTTTATTACTACTTCGTAATGAAGAAGAGCTTATTGCCAACAATATTCTGGTCATTAACCATCAGCGTGATGGCTTCCTACGTGAATTAAAAGCGCTCAATCCAAGTTCGGCAATTCATGCGTTTAGTTTCGATTTTGCAGACCACCTTCACGCCGATAAAACCGCCGACGTTAAAAGCTATGTAGACCATCAACTACCGCAGTTGCAAGATATTGATTTAGTTATTTATTATTACCCTAAATCAAAACCTGAAGCGCAAATGGTATTTGATAACATCCGCCACTTGAGCACGGCTGAAACTAGGTTACTCGTTGTTGGCGAAAACAAAAGTGGGGTGAAAAGTGCAGAAAAGCAACTTAAAGAACACGCTGCACACTGTTATAAATTAGAAAGCGCAAAACACTGCATTTTGTATGAGTTTGATCAGCTTACTACCAACCCAAGTTTTGACGTAAGCCATTATGTACAGACATTTTCAGTGCGTATCGCCAAGACAGAGTTTACTGCCGCAAGTTTGCCTGGTGTATTTAATCATGGGAAGCTTGATGCTGGTACTCAACTATTACTAGAAAATGTCACCCTTCCCTATAAAGGTAAAGTGTTAGATTTTGGCTGTGGTGCTGGACTTATAGCCTGCTACGCCTTATTGAACAGCCCAACTCTTAAGTTTACCTGTTTGGATGTCAATGCGCTTGCGCTGTTTGCCACGCAGCAGACTTTAGCTTTAAACAACCTCAGTGCAACTTTGCTACTTAGTGACGGTTTAAGTGAATTGAACGGTAAATTCAACCTTATTTTGAGCAACCCACCTTTTCATACAGGCCTTTCAACAGACTATGATATCGCTGAGCAATTTCTACATAACATCAAGCGTCATATGGATACCAAGTCTAATATTCAGCTAGTTGCAAACAGCTTCTTAAAATACCCACCTATTTTAGAAGCTCAGTTTGAACAGTTTGAAATTGTCACTAAAAACACTAAATTCGCCATTTATAAAGCGCAGTAGTTTACTAACTCTAAGGTTTACTTGCTTATATCAAGTAAACCTTAACTCAAACCCACCTTTTATCTTTTCATTTTCAAAGATTTGCTCTACTTTATTATAATGAGTTATTGGATCTCAAAAGCTCTGTAGCCGCAGCTAAGGCTGATCATACAGCTGGAATAAGAATGAGTAAGCAATTAACCAAAACAAGCATAAGAAAAGTATTGATCAGCGCAGTGATGCTTGTAACCGCGCTGTGCCTCTCTTTATCCATATCTATTTCCACTTACCTTGATGTAAAAGAGCAAAAACAACTGATCATCAATAAAATAGAGATGATAGCCGACATCGTTGCGTTCAATTCTCAGATCACAATTTTATTCGATGATCGAAAAACTGAAGATGCACGTCTAAAGTCTTTTCAACAAGTGGATATCATCAAAAACATCCATATCTATGCCATGGATGACGTAACCAACAGTCCTGTATTTTTTACCAGTTACAACGCCAGTCGAACACCACCAGTACCGCTAAAGGTTAATCAAATTGAAGAGTTAAAAACCCCGAAGGTCTCAGAAGACTACATTGAATTGATTAAACCTGTAATTTATGAGGGGAATATTGAAGGTTATGTTTATGTCCGCGGTGGCTTAGAAAGGCTCTCAAACTATATAAATAAAAAAATCTTGGTAGATATCGCGCTCACCTTATTCGTACTCCTCCTCGTATTGCTAGTTTCAAGGGGGATCCAAAAGCGTATAGCGACGCCAATTGAAGGACTCTCAGCACTATTGCAGGACGTTTCAAAAAATCATAATTACAGTGCAAGAGCGCCTGGCAGCAATATTTCTGAACTAAACGTATTAGCAAATAACTTAAATATCATGTTAGCTCGCACCGAAAATCAACTTGAGCGTCATAAAGCGGATAAACAAGAGATAAAACAGCTCAACCAGAGCTTGGAAGAAAAAGTGAATCAACGCACAATTGCGCTGAGAGAGGCTAACCAAGAACTGCTGAACGCTTTAGAGCGTATGCATCAATACCAGAACCAAATCATCGAGAACGAGAAAATGGCTTCGCTGGGGCAAATGGTGGCAGGTGTTGCCCACGAGGTAAATACCCCTATCGGTTTGGGTATCACAGGCTCTACGTTGTTAAGAGACAAATTATCCGATATTCGCGAAGCGTTTCAAACAAAGTCTCTGACCTCCAAGCAGTTAGAGCGCTTTGTTAACGATGGAATTGAAAATCTTGATCTTATCTACCGCAACCTAAACCGAGCGGCTGAGCTGGTTTCTAGCTTTAAGCGCCTTGCAGTAAGTCAGGATCTAGAAGTGAACTCACGAATAGATTTGTCAAACCTGCTTACTGAAGTCGTAGCATCTATGCGAGCTGAACTCTCCACAAAACAACCTGAAGTGACTATTGACTGTGACTCTGGACTTGCAATCGAAAGTAAAGCTGGACCATTACAACAAGTATTAGAGCAGCTTATATCCAACTCCTTACTCCATGGTTTTAAAGATCAACAAAACAATAGCATTGCAATTACTGTGAAACCATCAATGGGACAACTTGCTATTGAATATGCAGACAACGGAATGGGTGTACCCAAAGCAATTAAAAAGCGCATCTTCGATCCGTTTGTCACAACGCGTAGAGGTGAAGGAGGAAGCGGCCTAGGTATGCATTTGGTTTATAACCTAGTAACCCAAGCACTTGGAGGCTCGATCACTTTAGATGAAGAATTTAGCCAAGGTGCTAAATTTATTATAACTCTTCCTCTGTCGGGTAATCTAAAATGAGGTTGATTAATCTAGTTATTTTGCTTTTATTTGTCTCCTTAAATACAACTGCAAAATCACCAGATCAGGTTCGCTCTGCTTTTCTCTATCAGATGGCAAAATTCGTCGAGTTTCCCGACGAAAACACAAAAACCAGTATTCAATTTTGCTTCTATTCACTTGAATCAGGGCCTGCTGCTGAACTAAAAAGTGCAACAAAGCTAAATGTGCGAGGCAAACCCATTGAGCTCGTAGAAGCAAAAAAAACGTGGAGTTATAGGGAACTTTCCAGCGCTTGCGATATCACATACATTGATGAAACTAGCGAAAATGATATACTGTCCGCTTGGACCGATACAATAGAGTCAAACATGTTGACCGTGGGCGAAAGTATTGAGTTTTTAGAAAGAGGCGGGATTGCTTCTTTGGTCCAAGAAGGGAGCAAGATTCGACTGTATATAAATAAGCAAGCACTAGAAAAACAGTACTTCATCGTGCGCTCAAGGCTGCTTGCCGTATCCAAGTTTCATCCCAACTGATTTTACTTGTTAACAATTGGATAAGCTCCTATAATCGTAAATATTCGGATTTATTATATAAGTCCGGACACATTGTAAATTATATATTCCGAAAAGGTTAATTAATAATGCAAACGCCAGTCATTCTAATTGTAGAGGATGAAGACGTAACTCGACTGAACCTCGTTAGTTTATTTGAAGCGGAAGGTTACAAAGTAATCGAAGCCATTGATGGCGATGACATGCATGACAAGTTGACATCAAATGATGATGTAAACCTTGTAATCATGGATATCAACCTTCCTGGTAAAAATGGTTTAATTTTGGCGCGTGAATTACGCCAGAAGAAAAACATCGGCCTTATTTTCCTAACAGGTCGTGACAATGATGTTGACCGCATTCTTGGTCTTGAGATTGGTGCTGATGATTACATCACAAAACCATTTAACCCGCGTGAATTAACGATTCGTGCTCGCAACCTAATCTCTCGTACTGGCACGTCTGCAGAAGAGTCAACAATTGATAGCAACGGCGTTATTACTTTTAATGGTTGGGAGTTAGATGAAAACAGTCGCTGTTTAACATCTCCAACAGGCGATTCAAAGCGTCTACCAAAAGGTGAATATCGTGCACTTCGTCTAATGCTAGATTCGCCGGGCCGCATTTTTAGCCGTGAGCAGCTTATCAAGCACATGACTGGTCGTGAACTTCGCGCAAACGACCGTACTGTTGACGTTACTATTCGTCGTATTCGTAAGCATTTCGAAACTGATAACAATACGCCTGAATTAATTAGTACAATTCACGGTGAAGGTTACCGTTTCATTGGTAAACTCGACGCTCAATAATCGTTTTTACTGATCTTCAGCGAGTTTTGCAATTAATGGATGAAGGGCTTCTTGCCCTTCTTCTATTTTTGCCTCTAACTCAGAAACCCAATTCAATAGTGTCTCTTCCTCTTTGCCTTCTGATTCTAATTCCATTTTCTTCGCTTGTAATTGGGCAAGTTGCAGCCCTACCGAACCAGCAGCACCTTTAACTTTATGTGCAACCGCACCATATTCCTCGATATCATTTTGTGCAACAGCCTCTCTGAGCTCTTGACAGTACTTAGGACTGAGCTTAGTAAATAGGTCACAGCTTCTTTGGAATGCAGCAGCCCCCATAGACTCAACAAAGTCGCAAATGGTCTCTATATCTAAATCGGAGTATTCAGGTTGTGATAACGCTTCTCGAATATCGATACTTTGTTTGTTTTTCTGTGCCTCAATTCCAAATAACTCAGCGAGCATTTTGTCGAGCTTAGTAGTATTTATTGGTTTGGCCAAAGCTCCCTGAACATTAATCCCCTCAAGCTCTTGCTCGGCGCTTCTGACGTTTGCGGTTAAGGCAACTATTGGTAAGTGATCAAAGTGGCTGTCTTCTCTTATTTGACGCGCAACAACATCACCATTGATATCTGGTAGCTGCATATCCAGAAGAATGAGATCTAGGTCATCTTCAGTTTCAACAAACGAGAGAGCATCCTCGCCTGTTTCAGCCCAAATAACTTCATGCCCTCGCTGTTCTAATAGATTTGTTGCAATCTCAGCGTTTAGCGGCACATCCTCAACAAGTAAAATGTACAAGCTTCTACCAGCGTAACTTTGTTCTTTCGGTGCATTACATAGCTGTAACGGGATCTCAACATCAAAACGACTCCCCTTACCTTCTTGGCTAGTAACCGCTATCGTTCCTTTCATAGCCTGAACTAAAGCTTTAGTAACCGCAAGGCCAATGCCCGAGCCAATCGCATTGCTGCCCGATGCATCCGGAGCCTTGTAATACATCTCAAAGATCCGCTCAAGCTGATCTTCGGATATTCCCATACCTGTATCTATAACACTAATTGTCAGCCAAGGCCCATCATCTCGATTCTCACGGCGGCATTCCAGCGTCACATTACCCTTGTGGGTAAACTTCACTGCATTATTAATTAGATTCCAAAGTACCTGACGTAGACGTGTCGGATCGAGTAACGCATAAACGTCTAAGATTCCAGAACGATTGATAGTAAATTCTAAGCCCTTTTGATCGGCAATTAGACCTGCAAAGTTGACCACATCATTTATAAAATCAGAGACATTGATACTGTCCGTTGCTATATCTAGCTGCTCCCTATCAATTTTATCTAAATCAATGATGTCGTTAAAAATATTGCCAAGCGTCTCCGCACTTGAAAACACGGTATTACACCAGCTTTTTTGTTGCGCAGTCAGGTCGGTGTCTAACATCATGCGCGTCAGACCAACAATACCATTGAGCGGAGTTCTTAATTCATGACTTAGCGTAGCAATAAACTTACCTTTATCCTTATACGCAGTTTCTAACGCCTGCTCGGCTTCTTTACGACTAGTAATATCACGACCAAAGGCCAACAAGCCTATATATTCGCCTTTATCATTGATAAATGGCAGCTTGCGCATTTCAAACCAACGAGGTTCGCCTTCAACGGGATATTCTACGTCAAGTGTTAATGGTTGCTGTGTTTCTGATACCTGGCTATCTGTTTCAAGTACTTTTGGAAGATATTGCTCTGAATATATTTGTTCGACTGATTTACCAATTAGTTCTTCACTGCTTTTGCCCATCACTAATTCGAACATCTTGTTACAGCCTGCGAATACACCGTTTTCATCGCGGTAATAGAACAGATCAGGAGATGAATCAACAATGCTTCGCAGTAACATCCCCTGCTGTGCAAGTTCTTGCTGGGTCTTTTTACGTTCTGCAATTTCTTTTCTTAATTCATCTATCGCGCGGTGTTTAGCATGCAGAGCAATTTTACGCTCGTCAATCTCACTATTTAAACGATTAATATTGTCCTTCAGCGTTTGGTTCAGCATCTTTTCTTGTTGTGTTGCCGACTCCAAGTAGGCCTTGGATGAATGTACCTCCCGCATTGCCGCGACGGACATCATGATAAGAGCGGGCGCAATGACAGCGGTTAAGAAAAAGAGTGCCGATATATCGACAATTTCAACTACACCTAATGCAACATAGTAAAACATGCAAGATAGAATAACTGCAACGAAGAGCGTAAAAGCATAAGCGATGGCAAACGCCCGCTTGTTACCGTATCTTTCTACCAAGTTTGATAAAATTCGAGCCCATGAGCCAAACGAATTTTCTGTCATATTATTACTTCACCATTGTTAAACACTTGTCAGGCAAGTTTATATTCTACCGCTTGAGCCTGACTGAATTGCTTTTCAAGCCCTCAAAGTAAATATTATACAAAAGCCCTAGTAATAAGCGAGTATAGAAATTGCAGGGCCAGATCATTCACTCATTTTCATACACACTGAGCAGAACGATAGATAACAGAAATGAGACTCTGTATCACTAAATGCACAAATCATCTAATTTAGTGCGGATAGATTTAAGCTCACCATCCCAACTTAATCTGATTTCGTGTAATATGCCCGTTTTTTAAGTCGTGAGAAAAGAGAGCGTCGATGCAAAATAACATGCCAGACATTGCACACAGTGCTAGTGCGTTACAAACAGGAACTTTAGACTGGGTAGGCATGGGTAACATAGAGCTGCCTTTAGTATTAGAAAGCAAAGGCCTAAATCAAGTTACTGTTACAGCCAAAGCCGATGCATTTGTTAATTTGCAAAAAGAAGACGCAAAAGGCATTCACATGTCACGCCTCTTTCTTGCCCTTGATACGCTTTCTTGTGAGCAAGTACTTACACCTAAAACTCTAAAGCAGTTGCTAGATAACTTTTTAAGTACGCATAGCGACTTAAGTACAGGTGCAAAAGTAACCCTGCAGTTTGAATTGCCTATCAGACGCCCTTCGCTTTTAAGTAAAAAAATGGGATGGAAATCATACCCAATTACCCTTGATGCGACGTTGATAAACGGTATTTACAAGCTAGAACTGGCGCTTGACGTTGCTTACTCATCGACTTGCCCCTGTTCGGCAGCATTGTCTCGTCAACTGATCCAAAACGCTTTCCAACAAGCTTTTGACGGTAAACAATTAGATTTCCATAGTGTGCATAACTGGCTAGGTAGCACAGAAGGGATCGTTGCAACACCCCACTCTCAGCGCTCGATTGCAAATATAAAAGTTAAGCTTACGAATAATAGTACTGAATTTGAGATTTTGGATCTGATCGAGTTGGTTGAAAACGAGTTGAAAACCCCCGTTCAAGCCGCAGTAAAACGAGAAGATGAACAAGAGTTTGCGCGCCTAAATGGCCAAAACCTAATGTTTTGTGAAGATGCAGCTAGAAAGTTAAAGGCATTGCTAAATCAGCAAGCTTATTTAGATTTCTATGTGAAGATAAACCATTACGAATCTCTTCATGCTCATGATGCAGTAGCCTATGCCGTGAAAGGGGTTGAAGACGGCTACAGTGTTTAATTAATGCAATTGGTATTAGGTCCGCTCCGTTTACTACTATTATTAATCAGAGCTAGATAGCTCTGATTAATCTCCCCCATACACAACGAGGTAAGTGCTGTATTACTTTAAGCTATCTACTCAACGGTGGGCACTGTTTAATTTTCGAATAAACTGCTCGACAAGCACCTCTTGATTTTCTAAAGCCTGCTCTGTGTTTTTCATCGTTTCATGCGTTTTACGCGCACTTTTCATAGACTCATCCGCAAGACCCGAAATTGTCACAGCATTTGCGTTAAGCTCATTAGAAACACTCGACATCTCTTCTGTCGATGTCGCAATTTGATAGTTCAAACCTGATATTTCATTGACTATTGTGTTGATCGTTTCAAGGCTCACTTTAGTACCTTCTGCCTTTACTACACATTCAGAGGAGCGCTCTACTCCACTTTGAATGGCAGTAACCGCCCGTTCTGCTCGTTGCCTCAGATCGGCAATAATACCATTAATCTCGGCTGTAGAATCTTGTGTCCTTTGCGCAAGCGCTCTCACCTCATCAGCAACAACCGCAAATCCTCTACCTTGTTCACCTGCACGAGCAGCCTCTATAGCGGCATTTAAAGCAAGTAAGTTGGTTTGCTCGGAGATCCCACGGATCACGTCAACAACCCCTTCGATGTTAACTGTTTGCGCATTAAGATCTTCTATATCTTTTTGCGTGCGAGATAACTCTTCCGATAAGGCATAATTATTTTCCATATTGTCATCAACGGCTTTGTTGCCTTTCACAACGGATTCAAGCGCCGCTTCGGATTGCTGCGCTGCATTGTTAGTATTAGAGGCGATTTCACCAATCGACACCGACATCTGATTAATGGCTGCTGCTAAGGAGCCGGTTTGCGCTTGCTGTCGATTTAAAATATCAGAACTCGTTTTGCATTCTTGCATCGTTTTGTTTGCGTACTCTGAAACGGTGGCGCTAGCATCTTTAACACGTCCAAGTACAGCCCGAAGCTCGGATTCTCTAGCAAGTAAGGCAAGCTCTATAGAAGCGACATCATTAACCTTATTAAGATACACTTTTTGCATCAGAGGGTTATCGTATACTTTTTTTGCCTTTTCGCTGAGCGACCGCACCGGAGCAAGGCGAGAATAAGTAATAAATAATACAGCAAGAGTAAGCAGAGTTTCAGCGAGGTAATTCCAAGGTGATGATAAAGTTGAGATCAACATGGTTAGGGCATAGAAAACAATGATTATTGCCATCATTTGAGCTGACAAAGACCAAGAGGCACGAGTAAATTTACTTGGTGACACACCATTATTTAAATCAGTGTAGATTTCCTCTGCACGGTTAACGACCTCCCGGCTCGGCTTTGTCCTCACTGATTGATATTCGACAGTCTTACCAGATGCATCTTTAATAGGAGTGACAAAAGCATTAACCCAATAGTGATCGCCATTCTTGCAGCGGTTTTTAACCATTCCCATCCAAGGTTTGCCCGCTTCGATATAATCCCATAGGTTCTTGAAAGCGGCTTTAGGCATTGTTGGATGCCTAACGATATTATGGGGCTTCCCCTCTAACTCACTAAGTGAAAACCCTGCAACTTCACAAAACTGCGAATTCGCATACTTTATCTGACCTTTTACGTTTGTCGTTGAAAGTAGATTGTAAGAACTTGGATAATCATTCTCTTTTCCTGTGTAATCAGCTCTACCTTTTGTCATAGCTCGCTCTCGATTAAAAAGGGCAATAGATAATAAATTATTACTTTCTTAAAAATCGTAAGAAATTTCACCGAAAGACTGATTGAGATCATAGTGAAATATGATTTGATACCAATTTACACAATTAAGTGTTCTATTTTGAAGGATCAAGTATTAAGAAAAATTGGTATGAATACTTAACGAACAACAGAAAGTTAATATAAAAGCTAGCAGAGTTCTGAGCTTAAACAACTAAGAAAGGTAAATATAAATATCAATAAGATGAGGAATAGAATATGGAAAGTAAGTGGCGTCCCCTAGGGGATTCGAACCCCTGTTACCGCCGTGAAAGGGCGGTGTCCTAGGCCTCTAGACGAAGGGGACACAGATGTGTCACTAGGACTTTATTTAGCTGTTTAATCTCTTGCTAACCGAGTTACTTACCAAAGTAAGTGGCGTCCCCTAGGGGATTCGAACCCCTGTTACCGCCGTGAAAGGGCGGTGTCCTAGGCCTCTAGACGAAGGGGACACAGATGTGTCACTAGGACTTTATTTAGCTGTTTATTCTCTTGCTAACCGAGTTACTTACCAAAGTAAGTGGCGTCCCCTAGGGGATTCGAACCCCTGTTACCGCCGTGAAAGGGCGGTGTCCTAGGCCTCTAGACGAAGGGGACGCAGAAATTGTTTTGCAAATCACCGATTTGCTATTTCTGTGTTAGATGAGACCGAGCCTGCGAGGCGAATGGCCCTATCAAAAACAGAAAGTTTTCTGTGTCACTAGGACTTTATTTAGCTGTTTATTCTCTTGCTAACCGAGTTACTTACCAAAGTAAGTGGCGTCCCCTAGGGGATTCGAACCCCTGTTACCGCCGTGAAAGGGCGGTGTCCTAGGCCTCT